>JBHBLB010000067.1:0-15174 GCA_041791495.1 Porphyromonas sp. | reverse complement strand
GGAGAGATACCCTTGCCTGCCGTACCGGAGGATGTGATGGTAATCGTACCGCCGGAGATATTGACGTCGGTATCCGACTTGAACGCCGTACAGTACGACGGATCATAACCCGAAGAAGCCTCTTCGAGGACTACATTGCCCGATGTAATCACCTTAATCGTACCACCGGAGATATTGGTTGCCGTGCCGGACTTGAACCCTTTGGACTGATCCCCCGTAACGGACATATTGACGGTACCGCCCGAGAGATTGATGTCGCCGCCCGCTTTGACGCCCTTGGCGTCTTGCGTAGAGCTGATGAGCGTGAGCGTACCATCTGTCATACTGAACGCACCCTTTGCCTGTATGCCATCCTCAACGGCCGAGGGGATGCTGAGGCTTGTCTCCTTGAGCGTCACGTCTCCTGCCGCCTGGATTGCATCTGTAGCAAGACCTTCGACCACAAATGTCCCCGTCCCGATAAAGTTGAGCGTACCCTTGCTATACAGTGTGGCACCCAACGTATTGGATGAACTATCTGTGAGCTTGCTGGTAGAGCCTGATAGAGACTTGATATATGCCACTACAGCAGAGGTGACAGCGACAGGTGCCGATGCGGTACGGGTGAGCGATGCACCGTTGAAAGTGATCATGAGTGGCTGGGTCGATGATATCTCAAGTCCGCCATTGGTTGTAGTTCCTATCACTTGATAGTTCACATTAGATGCGGTGGAGGTGATGCTCACTACGGCTCCATCGGTCATCGCTTTCACACCGTCCACGCTCCCGGTTACGGTCGCAGATGTCCCCGAATAGACAATCTTGATGGCATTGACAAAGTCGGAGTCCGCCATTTCCGTGTCCGATGTCGTCACATCGTCCGACGGGGTATCGATCTCATCCTCTGTCGTATCATCGGTCGTCGTGGTGCTGGAAGGACTGTCTCCGCTACATGCCGAAACTCCAAATAGGAGTGCCGATACAATCATTGCTTTGTGAAGGATCGGACTTGTATAAAACTTCTTAATCATACTAATTCCCTTTCTTTTGTGGATTAGGTAAACACTTGCATCTTTCTTATACTTTAGATGCGGGACTATACCTAAAGTTAATTCCAGAATATAAAAAAGGCATACCACATCAACGAGATGTGGTATGCCTTTCAATTATACTATTATCAAAAAAGTCAGTGAACCTTGGCGGACTCGAACCGCCGACCCCTACCCTGTCAAGGTAGTGCTCTAAACCAACTGAGCTAAAGATTCGTCCTCACAAAGGTACTGAAAACACTTCTATCACACAACACCTCTGCGAGAAATTCAGCACCTTTCCCCCTTCGGTCAGGGACTTTGACGACTGAGTAAATAATAAAATGGGTACGAAGACCAAGCTCCGTACCCATCCATATATAATTCTGCCCACAGAGATGACCGTCAAATGAGGCAAGTGCTACTATCAAGTACTGCCATCGCTGATATATTTACAATGTCTGATACCGTGGCATCATGATCGGCAAAATACACAGGTTTGCTGAGCCCCATCTGGATCGGACCCACCACTTCCTCGGCATCGTCGGCCTCGCGTAGCAACTGATAGCAGGCATTGGAGGCCGCCAGGCGTGGGAAGATCAGGACATTGGCATTGAGCCCTCGGATCTTGTTCTGTGGATAACGCGCATCTCGCTTGTCGGCATGCAGTGCCATAGAGACACGCATCTCGCCATCCACAAGGATATGTGGGTACTTCTCGTGCAAGATCTTCACTGCCTTGCGAGCTTCCCTCGTAGACTCTGCATCATCGGAACCGAAATCGGAGAAACCCACAAGTGCAATCACCGGTCGGATCCCGAAGCAACGAACCTTCTCGAAAGCCATCACAGTGATATCCACAAGCGCATCTGCCGTTAGGTTATGGTTAATGAGAGTGTCTGCAAGAAAGAGAGGGCCGTTCTTGAGAGTTACCATGTGCATCGTAGCAAAGTGGCTCGTTCCCTCCTGAAGTCCCACAGTCTGCTTGGCAATCTCCGCAAGGTGACTATGGTGGCTATAGATACCTGTGATCATTGCATCGGCATCTCCTCCTGCAAGCATCATCATGCCGAAGTAGTTGGGATCGAACATCTTGTCGAGAGCTTCGGGAAGATTTCCGCCCTTCCTCCAGTTCTGACGAGCAAACCGTTCGGCATACTCATGACGACGAACCTTTTGTTCCTCTCCCCGATGGTTAATGATCTCTATGCCGTCAAGCGAAAGTTCGAGCTCCGTTGCCATACTTTGTACTTGCTCCGGTGCACCGAGTATGATCGGTTGTCCCAACCCTTGGGTACGCACTTCCACAGCAGCCTTCAAGACTGACGGATTATCTCCGGCGGCATATACGACCTTGTGAGGCGATTGTTTGGCAGCTTCGTGCAGACGACGCGTAAGATGACTCATCAGCCCTAGGCGACTGAGGAGACTGTCTTCATATGCAGTCCAGTCTTCTACCGGTTTTTGTGCCACTCCGCTCTCAACAGCGGCACGAGCTACTGCGACAGAGACACGTACGATAAGGCGAGGATCCACAGGTTTTGGTATAAAGTAATCTCGTCCGAAGTGCAAGTTGGCATTACCGTATGCCTGATTTACTTCATCGGGGACTGCTTCTCGAGCAAGATTTGCTATGGCAAGTGTAGCGGCGCGTTTCATCTCTTCATTGATCGCAGTCGCTCTTACGTCGAGAGCCCCGCGGAAGATGTAGGGGAAACCTATCACATTATTTATCTGGTTAGGGTAGTCCGAGCGTCCCGTTGCCATAATGACGTCTTCACGAGCTGCCATAGCGTCCTCGTAAGTAATCTCAGGATCCGGATTGGCTAAGGCAAAGACGATAGGGTTGTGTGCCATACGCCTCACCATATCTTGGGTAAGTATGCCCGGACGAGATAGACCAACAAAGACATCAGCTCCCTCAATAGCATCGGAAAGAGTCCGAAGATCGGTGCGAGAGGTCGCAAAGTAGCGTTTCTGCTCCGTGAGATCGGTGCGGGAAGTAGTGATAACCCCTTTGCTATCTACCATAATAATGTTCTCTCGTTTCGCACCAAAGGCTTCGTAAAGTTTGGTACACGAGAAGGCCGATGCCCCTGCGCCATTCACCACGATGCGCACCTTGTCGATATCTTTTCCGGCAAGGATGAGAGCATTGAGCAGACCCGCCGCAGAGATGATCGCAGTCCCGTGCTGGTCATCATGCATCACAGGGATGTCAAGTTCGGCTTTGAGTCGCTCTTCTATCTCAAAACACTCCGGGGCTTTTATATCCTCCAGGTTGATTCCCCCGAACGTGGGGGCTATTGCTTTGACTATCTCCACGAACTTTTTCGGATCTGTCTCGTTCACTTCGATATCAAAGACATCTATCCCTGCGTATATCTTGAAGAGGAGCCCCTTACCCTCCATGACCGGTTTCCCGGCCATTGCTCCGATGTCCCCGAGGCCGAGGACGGCGGTACCATTAGAGATGACAGCCACAAGGTTACCTTTTGCGGTATAGTCGTAAGCCGCCGAAGGATCACGCTCGATATCCTTACAAGGGACTGCGACTCCGGGGCTGTACGCTAGCGTAAGATCCTGCTGCGTTGAGTATGGCTTGGTCGGTTTTATTTCAATCTTTCCGGGCTTACTACCGGCATGGTAAGCCCGAGCTTGCTCTTCGAGTTTGCTGTTCATACGTAGCTTGAAGTTGTTAATATATGAGATATAACCAACGAGAGCGTTAATTGTTTTGTGCCAAGGCACATAGAACCGTGACAAACGCCCTAATGTTGTTATCTTTGAAAGGTTATCCAAACATACAAATAATATGCGACTACTCATTACTCTTATCGCAATCCTTATATATATAACCCCATCATATGCTCGAATGGGGCGAAAGAAGGTCACGCCACTTATACTACAAGGTCGTGAAGCACAAGCATACGCCTATGCCGACTCCGTCATTGCGAAGCTCACGGATACCGAAATGCTCGCACAACTTATCATGCCTATGGTATGGCCTACCGAGGAAAGCAAAGGACTCCTAGCGTGGGATGACATGGTGATGAATAAGAAGTTCGGCGGCGTTCTCTTCCAAAAGGGAGACCCACGTGTACAACTTGCCATGACGAATCGTATGCGAGCCAAGGCTCGTATCCCGATGCTTGTTGCGGCAGATGGCGAGTGGGGCCTCTCGATGAGGTTGTCCAACACGCTGCGGTACCCCAAAAACATGCTTGTGGGTGCTGTCGGGGATGCAGATCTTACCCAGCGTTATGGCAATGCCGTTGCGTACGAGATGAAGAGGATAGGGATACACATCAACTTCGCTCCCACTATCGATGTAAACAACAACCCCAAGAACCCCGTCATCGGTGTGCGCAGCTTCGGATCCATACCACATAGCGTGGCACTGCTCGGTACGGCTTACTCGGTAGGGCTTGAGGAGAGAGGGGTCCTCTCATGCGCCAAGCACTTCCCCGGGCACGGCAATACAGACGTGGACTCTCACCATGGTCTCCCCACGATCAAGGGGACAAGGCAGTCGCTCGAAGCGACAGAGCTCGCCCCCTTCCGCCGATACATCGAGCGAGGATTGGGAGCGGTGATGGTAGGACACCTCAAAGTGCCGGCACTCAATACGGGCAATCGCCCCACCTCTCTCTCTCGTGCCGTAGTGACCGACCTATTGCGCCGAGAGATGGGGTTCGGTGGGCTCATCGTCACTGACGGACTTGCCATGGAAGGGGTGCTGACAGACAAGTCGCTATCCGTAGCTGTCGAAGCCTTCAAGGCCGGCAATCATATCCTCCTTGCCGCCAAAGACCCTGCCAAGGATCTACGAGAGCTATCACAAGCCCTCCAACGCGGAGAGATCTCTCGCCGGGATCTCGTCGAACGATGTCGGGAAGTGCTGGCAATGAAGTGGGCAGTCGGGGCACACATCGCTACGCCTATCCCGACCGCTGACCTGTACAAAGAGCTTGCTCCCGTAGGGCACAAGTCTCTCATCGAACAGCTCAACAACCGGGCGATGACCCTTCTGAAAAACAAAAGGGATGTGCTCCCTCTCCGTCCATCAGTCAAGACGGCACTCCTCAGATACGGGTCAGAGCCGTGCGAAGTCCTGGCATCTTCGCTCAGAAAACACAATAAGGCAGATCACTTTACCATTACGCCCAAGATGTCTAAGCCTGAGCGAGACAAGATCTACAAGCAACTCAAAGGCTACGCTACCGTCATCATCGCCATAACGTCCGACAAGCTCACTCCCGATGTCGGGATGATCGACCTGGTTCAGCGCGTCCCCACGATACTCACTCTGCTATCTTCACCCTACACACTCCTCTCTTTCGAGCGCATCCTACCTCACATAGACGCCATCACTGTGGGTTATGAGACGACAGAGGGCACACAGCGTGCCATGGCCCAGGCACTGCTGGGTGGTATCCCATTCAGGGGGAAGCTCCCCGTAGACCTATCACCGCTATATCAGGCAGGTAGTGGAGAGCAGACCGTAGCCACACGTCTCGGTGAAGCATTGCCCGAAACCGTTGGGCTCTCTTCCGAGAGGCTTGCCGAGATAGATCGTCTCGCACTCGAAGGAATACGTAAGGGGGCATACCCGGGTTGCCAAGTCCTGGTTGCCAAGGACGGACAGGTCGTGTACAATAAGGCGTTCGGTACGAAAGATGCAGCCCATAGAGAGAAGGTCACCACCGAGACCCTGTACGATCTCGCTTCGGTAACCAAAGCCACAGCTACCGTCCCTCTACTTATGATAGCCGCAGACGACGGGATGCTCGATCCGGAGGACCCTATCGGCCCTCACCTAAGCTACATACAGGGGAGCGATAAAGAGCGAGTGAAGATAGCAGAGCTGCTACATCATATCGGGGGGATGCCTGCAAGCATCCCTTTTTATCATCTGCTGATAGACCATGATAGCTACAAAGCACCCCTAACCTCCAATCGACGCAAAGCGGGCTACACCATCAGGATAGGCGAACGCCGGTATGCTCGCAGCAGCTTCAAGTTCCGCCCCGATATGGTCTCCAAGGACTCTTCGGCACTATACCCCATCCGCTTTGCCGCAGGGATGTACCTGCCCGAGGGGGTACGCGACAGCATCCGACTCGCTATGCGTGATGCCAAGGTAAGCATCCCGAGACAGGGGTTCCGGTACAGCGATATAGACTTCTTGCTCCTCCAAGATATCCTCGAGGGGATGCACGGAGCTACGCTCGACGTACTCTTCGACCGACAGTTGGCACAGCCCCTCGGGCTCTCCCGATTGCTATACAAGCCCTACATACGCTTTGCCCCCGAAGAGATTGCAGAGGGACAGAAAGATCGATTCCTCCGCCATACGACACTTAGGGGAGATGTCGATGACGAAGCCGCAGCGATGCTGGGAGGGGTATCGGGCAACGCAGGACTCTATGGCAATGCCGAAAGCCTCGCCGTCCTACTGCAGATGTACCTGAATATGGGCACATACGGAGGGAGACGCCTTATCGACGAGGAGACGGTGCGGAGGTTCACGACCACCCTACATACAAAATCCCCCTACTCTCTCGGATTCTATACCAACAAAGAGCGAGAGGAGCGAGGAGCCATGGCAATGTCTGCCTCGCCCACTACGTACGGACACCTCGGCTTCACCGGCACATGCTTCTGGGTTGATCCGGAGCGGCATATCATCTTCATATTCCTGAGCAATAGAGTTGCCCCTACTCGCTGGAACTCGACCCTATCCGACCTCCGTCTCCGTCCGGAGATCCACGAAGCCGTATATCAAGCCCTACTTGACTGACCTCGATACAAAGAGGTCGACACCCCGTAATAAACCTCAACGCTTCCGTATCTGAAGTAGTTTTCAGGGACGGAAAGTTGGTTTCCAGGGGCGGAAAAGTAATTTTCATGAGCAGAAAAGTAGTTCTCCGCCCCCGAACACAACTTTATGTCCGAGAATCGCACAAAATAGGAGCCGAAATCCATACGTTCCGAACACGGAAGTTGGAAAGTGCGAAAGAATGTATTTTCTTTGCAGTTGCGATGATGTATGAATTGATACTTGGTTCGGATGGAACTATTTGAGAAATACGGAATGTACACGACGCGGTTCGAGCTGTGGCCCTTTCATCTTGACATGACCGGGTGTTACCCTCTTGCTCAGATCGCAAGCCGTATGATACACACGGCAGGACAGCACGCCGACTACAAGGGGTTCGGTATCAAGGACCTCAACCTCAACGGCTACACGTGGGTGTTGCACCGACTGAGCGTGAGCCTGCCCGAACCCGTCAAGATAGGCGTACCGCTGGATATCTCGACCGGAGTCCTAAATCGAGACGGGATGGTCACGAGACGTATCTTCGTCCTCTCGCAAGGGGACAGAGTGATTGGGACAGGTATGAGCCACTGGGTCGCAATAGATGTGGAGAGACGTCGCCCTGTGCCCATAGCCACAGTACTGACGGACGAACGAAGTCTCACGCCGCACCCCGATATGCTCCTGCCCGAAATCCCCAAAAGACTCATAGACCCCGAGGAAGAGGACTCCTTCTCCCCTGCGTTCGATCACACCGTACGCTACTCTGATCTCGATCTCAATAGACACGTCAATACGGCAGTGTGGATTGCGATGGCGATGGATGCCATCCCCATAGAGCGTCACAGCACCCGATTTGTCCGACATGCCGACCTGCACTTCGTAGCCGAGGGGCTCTACGGTAGGCTCCTGAAGGTCTACCATCTCGCACACGGCGGTAGGGATAAGGTGCGCATCAAGATGGATGAAGAGGGAAAAGACGCCTTCGTCCTCGCACTCGACTGGGGAATGAAGTAAGAGCTCGACTTATGGCAAAGGATAGCAGCAACGGGAAATCCCCCGCATCGGTACCGAGACGTAGAGCACAATCGGGGACGAAGACCCTCCGCAAGGAGCGACGCGACCGGTCACTCGCCTTGATGCTCACGCCATCGGAGCAGGAGCTGGTACATCACTTCGTCAAAAAGTACCGTATATCGAACAAGTCGGAGTACTTCCGCAAAGTAATCCTCACCGAGGTCTTCACCAAACTGAACATAAACTATCCGACTCTATTCGAGGAGGAGGAACTCTCCGGGAAGGTATGATGTCTGCTCACTTTGGGGATGAATACTTCATGCGACTTGCCATAGAGGAGGCTCTAGTGGCAGCCCGCGAGGGAGAGGTCCCCATAGGGGCCGTCGTCGTGTGCAATGATAAGGTGGTCGCTCGCGCGCACAACCGATCGGAAGCTCTGCTCGACAGCACGGCACATGCCGAAATCATGGCAATCACTTCGGCACAAAACCATCTCGGTGCCAAGTACCTCTCCGACTGCACCATATATATAACCATAGAGCCATGCGTGATGTGCGCAGGAGCTATCCGATGGGCTCGCCCCGCACGTGTGGTTTGGGGAGCAGACGAGCCCAAGGTCGGCTTCACACGCTTCTCGGACAAGATACTTCATCCTAAGACCCTTGTCACCTCCGGGATCCTTGCCAATGAGTGCGCCGACGTGATGCGCCGCTTCTTCTCTGCCCGAAGATAGTCGGCAGTATTCAGACAAAACAAAAAAAATCATTATTTTTGCGCCAAGAAAAAGATAGTCGGTACCCCGATACCTATCGTAAATGTGTGGTTTCGGGGTCTGTTTATTATTTTTCTTCTTTACCCTAAAGAGCAAAATCTAATCAATTTACTCACTCAATAATTTTAGTTCGACCTATGTTGAAAAAACTATTTGGATTTGATCCTGCCACAAACTCCGTACGTACGGAAGTGATTGCAGGGATCACCACATTCCTGACGATGGCGTACATCCTCGCCGTCAATCCCGACATCTTAAGCGCAACGGGGATGGACAAAGGCGCACTCTTCACCACAACGGTAGTGGCAAGCGCGCTGGCAACCCTCCTTATGGCCTTCCTCGCCAAGCTTCCTTTCGGTCTCGGACCCGGGATGGGGCTGAATGCTTTCTTCGCCTTCTCCGTATGTCTTGGTATGGGCTACTCTTGGCAGTTCGCACTCACGGCAGTATTCATTGAGGGTCTTCTCTTCATCTTACTATCTGTCACTAACCTGCGGACCAAGATCGTGGAAGCACTCCCTGCCTGCCTTCGCAACTCGATAGGCGCAGGCATCGGTCTCTTCATTGCCTTCATCGGACTGAAAAATGCGGGTATCATCGTCAATAGTGACGCAACACTCGTCACACTAGGTAACGTAACGTCAGGCCCGGCACTGCTTGGGCTCATCGGCATCATCATAACTTCCGTGCTCCTCGTCCGCAACGTCCGTGGGGCTCTCCTCATCGGGATCCTGGTAACAACGCTTATCGGTATCCCAATGGGCCTGACGGACTTCAAGGGTGTATTCAGTCTTCCTCCCTCAATGTCACCTATAATGTTCAAACTTCAATGGGAACACATCTTCACAAAAGACATGGCGATCATCGTCTTTACGTTCCTTTTTGTGGACATGTTCGATACCATCGGTACTCTCGTCGGCGTAACGACAAAGGCAGGTATGGTAGATGAGAAGGGAAGAGTGCCTCGCATCAATCAAGCCTTTATGTCCGATGCTCTTGGAACTACGTTCGGAGCTCTCCTCGGTACCAGTACCATCACCACCTTTGTAGAGAGTGCTGCAGGAGTAAGTGCGGGAGGTCGCACAGGTCTGACGGCTTTCGCCACAGCGATGTGCTTTCTCGTAGCTCTCTTCTTCGCACCCCTTTTCCTCTCGATACCGGGAGCAGCCACTGCCCCTGCCCTGGTCCTTGTGGGACTGATGATGATAACGTGCCTCGTCAAAGTCGATCTTACCGACTTCAGCGAGGCGATCCCGGCATTCATTTGCCTTATCTTTATGCCCCTCACTTATAGCATCTCCGAAGGGATTGTATTCGGTCTCCTCAGCTACGTTGCTATCAATCTCATCTGCGGCAACCATAAGAAGATAGGTATAGGTACGTATGTCCTTGCAGCCATCTTCCTACTGAAGTACATCATCTAAGGCATAAGAGGCACGACATGACAGCAACCCCGAGAGTCTCCTTCGGATTCTCGGGGTTTACTTTTCCGGTCATGGTGCCGCTCAGATATGGTCGCTTCTCCCAAGGGATGCGCAAGAGGAGCAGGACCGATCGCTGAACCAAGAGCACGAGACTCTATCATCGAGCAGCTCCGGTTGCAGTCAATCCCGAGAGCGAACCGCATAACCCCATCTTCGAGCCTATTTCCCTCACCGTACCCTACCGGTCATTTTGGGGCAAAGAGCCGGGATCTACTCGGAGAGGGTCTCTACATTTTCATTTTTTATCCGTACTTTTGCCATCATAATAACCGAATGTTTGAAGATGAAAAGGACAATATATCTCTTCGTGGTGTTGCTCTTCTCTGTCGTCGCATGGGGACAGCAGCGCACACATATCGTGAAGCCTCAGGAGACTTTATACCGCATTGCACTCAGATACAACGTTACCGTGGCGGAGCTGTACCGACTCAACCCGGGAGCAGAGAACGGTATCTCCGTGGGGCAAGAGCTACGTATCCCATCGGAGACTGCGAACGATGACAGACGTAAGTCCACTTATCACGCCGTAGAAAAGGGGGAAACCCTCTACTCCATAGCGCGTCGCTACAATGTCTCTCCCGATGACATCCTTGCCGCCAACCCAAAGCTAAACAAGGACAAGCTCCCTAACGGCGTAATCATTATCATTCCGCCAGGCCGGGGGAACGTGATAGCAGAGAAAGCTCCTGAGAATGTCGCTGTACCCGAGACCCAGCTCGTAGAAGAAAAACGTGCAGGGGAGAGACGCACCGAAGAGAAAACCTCCACACCGGCCAATGGGACCACGGGGCTCAAGACCTATGTCGTCCCTGTCGGACAAACCATATATAATATATGTCGTATCACAGGTTGGAGCGAAGCCCAGCTATACCATTACAACCCACAGTTGCGAGAAGGCTTGCGCGTTGGTATGACTATCCTTCTCCCCGACTCGACCGTTTATGACAACTTAGCGATACGTACTCCCGAGACAAAGAGGAGCGAGGATGACGTGAAGCTACCCCTCACGCCTACGATGCCGCCTATGCAGATCGTATTGGCACTACCTTTCAGTGTAGACAATGGGAACCGCTTCTCGGACTATTACGAAGGATTCCTGCTCGCGCTCAAAGATGCCAAGGACGCAGGCAATAATGTCTCCTTACACGTCTACGATTGCTCGGATGACAAACTCGCTGAGACCATCAGCAGTATCGAATCTCTCGGGCAGATCGACTATATCATCGGAGGGGTTTCAGACCACTCTATCGAGCGACTTGGGCAGATTGCAGGCAAGAAGAGTAGCACCTATGTCATCCCATTTACCTCCAAAGAGTACAAAGCCTCACGTCTCTCCTCCGGTAAGATCCTACAAGTCAATACCCCACATGAGGTAATGCACAAGGTGACAGCGAAGAAGTTCGTCGAAGAGTACAGAGGCTATCACGTCTGCATCGTTAAGGATGACACCGAACAGAACAGAAAAGAAGCTTTCATAACCGTACTGAAAGATCATCTCACCCGCGAGCGCATCCCATACGAAGAGGTCAATGCCTCCGGGATGGTTGCCATACCGGAGATACAACGGCTATCCTCTGCACATACGAATACGGTACTCATCCCTCTCTCTGCCACTGTCTCTGCTGCAAGCAACGTAGTCACGCCGGTAGGCACTGCGGTAGACAGCCTCGGGATATCGAACATTACTGCCTTCGGTCACCCTGAATGGCAGACATATAACGGGTTAGCCGAGCGATTTGCCCAGGTAAAGGCTACGTTCTACTCCTCTTTCCATGTCGATACTACCGACGAGACCTACAAGACCTTTCAGAGAGAGTTCGTCACTTGGTTCGGTCACGGCCTCGGCAATACCTATCCCAAGTACAGTATCCTCGGGTACGATACCGGAAGGTATATACTATTCACCAAGCCGAGAGATATAGGAGAGCACTTCGGAGAGTCGCACTATTCCGGTGTACAGTCACGTTTCTACTTCGCTCCGGATCTGGTGTATCCCAACTTTTACCACAACAACGGCGTGATCTTTGTCAAGTACAACACCGACCGAACCATATCCCGCAGGTAAGTCCCTGCCCATACGCTATGCGCTACTCCCTACTTAGTCGGGCATTGATAGCCCTCATCCTTATGACCCTGCCGGGTACATATATCCTCTCGGCCCAAGAGAAGAAAGCATTCAAGCCCAGAGTCATGGTAGGCCCTACCGCAGGGTTCAATCTCTCCAACGTTATCTTTGTACCCTCCATACCGCAGGGGATGAAGCAGGGGTTCGATGCCGGGCTTGTCTTCAGGGCAGACGTAGAGCCCTATGCCGGTATATGGATAGAGCTCGACTACTCTCAGAGGGGATGGAAAGACCGTATCGACGAGAACCCCGACCTGTACTACGAGCGAGCGATGACCTACATCCATCTCCCCATAATGAGTCACTTCATGATGGGAGACGGGCCGGTCAAGTTTACCATAGACGGAGGGCCGCACTTCGGCTACTTCATCGGAGACAAGCACTATACGAACATCACATCGGAGAACTCCGGAGGGCTCATCGTCAAGCACCATGAGATAGAGATCCAACGTAAGTTCGCCTGGGGACTCGGAGGCGGACTCGGAATGGAGTATCACGCTAAGAAGTTCGTGACGGGCGGTAGGCTTTCATACTACTATGGGCTTGGAGACTTCTTCAACAATACAAGGGCAGACATCTTCGGTAAGTCATCCGAACAGATTTTCTCTGCCAAGCTCTACTTCCTGTACGTCTTCTGACACGGGAGAGATAGGGAAGAGGAGAGAGTGCCATAGATTTATTTACGGCACTCTCTCTTTGCTTATCCTCCAAG
Source organism: Porphyromonas sp. (assembly GCA_041791495.1). Classification (GTDB taxonomy): domain Bacteria; phylum Bacteroidota; class Bacteroidia; order Bacteroidales; family Porphyromonadaceae; genus Porphyromonas_A. The sequence goes on along the minus strand of JBHBLB010000067.1, from coordinate 2,236 downwards.
CCTCCTACGGAGAAGTAGTACAGATACCGTAACAAACCTCATCTCTACCGCATCGGAAGTAGTTTTCAGGAGCTGATTTCTAATTGTCAGGGGCGGAAAAGTAGGGTTCAGGGGCAGAAGATTACTTTTCCGCCCCTGATCATAAGTTACTATGCCGTCATAGGGAAGTTTGTATCTGCATCCGGAGACTTTAGCATCCGCACGCCGCATGGCTGCGACAGCATACCGAATGCGAGCGGGGCTGCATCCGTATCCGGACACAGCCCCGCTCGCATTCGGTCGTATTAGGGTCAGAGCCCTCGTACTTTATCGGGGTTTTGCTTGATGTACTCCTTCCAGCTCCCGGACGATCGGCTTTGGAGCGGAGAGGTACTGCGGACGAAGTGACAGAAAGCCACGGCAAGCCCATCGGTGGCATCGAGCTCGATCTGCATCGAGTCGTCCGGGATGTGCAGCACTTTCTGGAGGAGGAGGGCTACCTGCTCCTTTGACGAAGAGCCGCTACCCGTTATGGCACGCTTCACTTCCATGGGAGCATACTCGTGCACCGTGATGTCCGATGCCATGGCAGCGGCTATCGCCACCCCCTGTACCCTACCGAGCTTAAGCATCGTCTGTATATTCTTGCCATAGAAAGGGGCTTCGATGGCAAGCTCATCGGGCTTGTACCTACGGATGAGTGCACACACGCCATCGTAGACTCGCCTAAGCCGATCGTAAGGAGACGCCTTCCCGTCCATCTTGAGCACACCCATGGCCAGCATCTCCGCACTCTTTGCACGTACACGAAGTATACCGTAGCCCATGACCACGCTGCCCGGGTCTATGCCTATGATGATGCGTTCCCCGGGAGTTGCCGCATCTGTCCTCTCTCTACTCATCAGAGCGTCCCCTCCTTTCGTGCCGCTTCGATCGTCATGCGCAGCCCCTCCCTCAGAGAGATGCGCGGCGTGAAGCCCAACTTCCGTATCGGGGTATCGTCGCAAGCCCACGAACGCTGGGCAAAGATCCGGTACTTGTCACTATTGAGAGGGGTCACCCTGCCGGTCAGTCGCCCCACAAGATCTCCGAAGAAGCATGCCACACGTACCAGGGGTAGGGGTACTCGCAGCCGGAGGACACAACGTCTGCCAAGGAGCTCGGCAACCATCGTTCCGAACTCTCTATCCGTGTACACAGCCCCATCCGTAAGGATATAGCGTCCCCCCACGGCATCGGGGTGCGACATAACGAAGAGGGTAGCCTCCGCTACGTCTTGGGCATGGACGAAGGTGAGCACCTGCTCATGAAGACCTGCGGCAAAGTCTATCCCCCCGGCGATAGAACGTATCGCCATGAGGTAGTCAGCATCGCCTGCGCCATACACTCCGGTGAGCAACATGATGGAGTACGGCAGCCGAGAAGTCTCCAAGTGGAGGTCGCCCACCAGCTTGGACTTGCCATACTCTGTGCATGGGTGACGAGGATCATCGGCGGAGATGGGTCGCCCCTCCTCTATCGGAGCTCCATACGTACCGAGCGTACTCATCAGGACGATACGCTCGGGGAGGTGGGGCATCGCCTGAAGGGCATCGATAAGTGCTGCTGTATTGTCACCATTGATGCGATAGAAGTCGCTCTTATGTGCCGTCTTTGTCAGCCCAGCATTATGAATGACATAGTGCCAGGTCGGTTCGCCTTCGGGCGTCAGATCGCTGATCTGTGTGCGGATATGCTCTGCGGAGCGATAGTCTATGTCGATAAAGCGGATACGGGGATCCGCAAGGCGTGCACGCGAACTGCTCTTTCGCACTCCTGCCCATACCTCGAAGCCTTGCTTCAGTGCCTCATCGACCAGATACCCTCCGATAAATCCCGATGCCCCGGTGATTAAGATCCTCTTCCTCTGTGCTGTCTCTGTCATCAACTTCCACCTTTTATTTTCGACAAAGATAAACATTCTTTCACCGCCTCTCCCCACTCTACCCGAAAAAGCAATCCGACACTCTCCCCGAACGAAAAGCTACGGGAAGTCCTCGATACAGAAAGTGAGGGGGTAGAGAGTCTGTATCATAACACGAATTATGGCAAGGGCTCATTCTATTTGTCTCAGACCGAAAGGGTGAAGAAGCGGGAGGGGGAAGTAGCTTCTTCGGTATATGAAGTGGGGATCAAGGGCTGAAAAGTAATTTTGAGGAGCGGATCTCTAATTTTCAGGAGCGGAAGGGTACTTTCCCGCCCCGGAACATAAGTTCAT
>JBHBLB010000066.1:0-15577 GCA_041791495.1 Porphyromonas sp. | reverse complement strand
GCAGTCGGAGTTGCATTCCTCTTCCTCTTGATCTCCATTATAACCGTCTACGCGGTGTGGCAAGAAGCGTATCAATTGTGGTTCGCAATCTTTATGGGATACTCTTTGCATCTGCTTGTACATGTCATCCAATGGGTAGTTTATCGCAAGTATATACCGGTCATCGTTACGACGATCCTGACTCTCCCCTACTGCGTCTATACCTTTATTGAGTTCAGATCAGCACATCTATTGGACCCTACACGGATGATCGTGTGGAGTGGAGTCGGTATTATACTCGTCTTGATAGGTATGAGATCTGCATTCTACCTTATGGACAAACATCATCTGTCAGAAAAGAAGGAAGAGGGGTCTTGCACAGAAAAAAAATAATACATAACTTTGCAGAGCAAATCTCGGGGTGTAGCGCAGTCCGGTTAGCGCACCTGCTTTGGGAGCAGGGGGTCCCAGGTTCGAATCCTGGTACCCCGACATAAGAAAAGGCTTGGATGTCTCTTGACAACCAAGCCTTTTTGTTTTTCTCTTCAGCGGGTCCGCCCGTTACAGACTTCTTATGAAATTGGAGTTGAGTATCTCATCTAAATCATCTAAATTTGTGGAGATAACAACAATCCATAGAATAGAACATGAACCTAAAGCGACTTTATATTTTTGTACTGACGGCAATCTGCGTGGGTCTCCTCGTGAACTCTTGTGAAAAGAAACGTATATCGTACACGGAAATGATCAAGCGTGAGAATAGAGAGATTACGGCGTTCTTCAACACAAGAGAGATTCGTACTCAGTCGTCATTCCCTACAGGATTAGTGACCGACGAGAATGTCTTTGTCAAGATCCTCGAAGGAGTCTACGTACGTGTGATAGAAGCCGGAAGCACACCCGCTGCCGAGGCGGGCAAAACTAAGATATCTGCCCGCTTCAAGGTCAAGAGCCTATCGACACGACTTACGTTAGATTACGATATCTATTCCGAAGTGTCGGGAGGAACAGACCCATTGCGCTTTATCTTCCAAACCAATCGAGATCTCCTGACTACCGACCCTCAGGCATCGGAAGGTGAGCAACAAAACAATAAGTTCCTCTGTGCCGCTATCCAAGAAACCCTGAAGTATGTAGGAGATGGTGCCGTAATTGAGATGGTCACTTCGTTTAGGGAGGGACCATCGCTAACGGCAGAACAGGGCGTACCTCTCTATTTCGAACGTATACAGTACAGGTACGTAAAGTAATCGGAACACCATAAACACACCACACTTCAGCATGAGTCTGATCACATCTATCTCAGGGATTAGAGGAACGATCGGGGGAAGTCTGACCTCCGGACTCAATCCGGTAAACATCGCAGAGTTTACTTCGGCATTTGCTACCTATATAAAGAGGACATCACCTATCAATAGCAACAAAATCGTTGTAGGGCGTGATGCTCGTATCTCCGGGGAGATGGTGCGTGGGATAGTGGTACACGCCCTGGCTGCCATGGGGTTCGATGTCATCGACTTGGACTATGCCACCACACCGACTACGGAAATGGCAGTGGTCGGAGAGCAAGCCGATGGCGGGATCATCGTCACAGCAAGTCACAACCCTCGGCACTGGAATGCATTGAAGTTGCTTAACCACAAGGGGGAGTTCCTGAGCGCAGAGGCAGGAGACGAGATAATCAAGCTCAGCCAAGCGAAAGCATACGAGTACGCTACCGTAGAAGAGCTTGGGAAAGTAGTCAAGAAATCATACGACGACTACCACATCGAAGCAATACTAAATGCTCCCGGGGTAGATGCCAACGCCATAAAGCAAGCAAACCTTACGGTAGTCGTGGACTGCATTAACTCAGTCGGGGCGATAATCATCCCAAAGTTGCTTGACGCCTTAGGCATCTCCCACTATCATCTACTGAACAACGACCCGTCAGGAGCCTTTAGTCATAACCCCGAACCCCTACCCGAGCATCTCGTCGACCTATCAAAAGCAACTGCAGAGTACGGAGCTCATGTAGGCTTTGCCGTAGATCCGGACGTAGATAGGCTAGCCATTGTATGCGAAGATGGGAAAATGTTTGGAGAAGAAAATACTCTTGTCACGATCGCAGACTATATCCTTTCACTCAATTTCGGTAAAAAAGCTACGGTCTCTAACCTAAGTTCGTCACGCGCCCTTAGGGACATCACGACAAGACATGGCGGCACATACTTCGCCGCGGCCGTAGGTGAAGTCAATGTAGTGCAGAAGATGAAAGAGGTGGATGCAGTCATCGGTGGAGAAGGGAACGGAGGTATCATATATCCTGCCCTACACTATGGGCGAGATGCACTGGTAGGCATTACGCTCTTCTTGACGATCATGGCTCGCCGGGCCCTATCTCCCAGCCAACTCCTTGCAGAGATCCCTGCGTATGCAATGTCGAAAAAGAAGGCAGAGTTATGCCCGCAGACAGATGTAGATGCGATCCTTCGTGCAGTCCAGTCGGCATACGCCAACGAAAAAATCACGACCATCGATGGCGTGAAGATAGACTTCTCGACAAGCTGGGTGCATCTTCGCAAAAGCAATACCGAACCGATCATAAGAGTATATGCGGAAGCTCCGACAGCAAGTGAAGCAGAAGCATTGGCAGATGAGCTATTAGCTTTCATCTCCCGTTCCACACAACAATAACCATTTATACTACAACAAAAGAGACATGGAGTATACACGCAATCACCCTATCGTAGAGAGATTCTTGAGATATATCAGTATCGACACGAAATCTAACGAGAACTCGGACACAACACCCAGTACAGCAATACAGTTTGACCTGGCAAAGGTCCTCCTCGAAGAGCTAAATGAGATGGGCCTTGAGCGGATTTCCCTCGACGAGAAGTGCTACTTGATGGCGACACTTCCGGCAAATACAGACGAGAGTCTACCTACCATCGGCTTCATTGCCCACTTGGATACGGCTCCGGATATGGCAGGGGCTAAGGATCCTAAGGTTGTCGACTACAAAGGTGGCAGTATTACTCTTTGCGAAAAGGAGGGGATCGAACTCTCTCCTGCGCTCTTCCCCGAGCTCGAACAATATAAAGGGCAGGAAATCATCGTGACGAACGGACACACCCTTCTCGGTGCCGATGACAAAGCAGGCGTAGCAGCCATCATGGAAGCCGTGAAGTATCTCATCGATCATCCCGAAATAAAGCACGGTATAATCAAGATCGGCTTCACTCCCGATGAGGAGATCGGCCGTGGGGCAGACCACTTCGATGTAGAGAAGTTCGGGGCCGACTTTGCTTACACCATAGACGGCGGACAGATCGGTGAGCTTGAGTTCGAGAACTTTAATGCAGCCGCAGCCAAGATCAATATAAAAGGTCTAAACGTCCACCCGGGATATGCCAAGGGGAAAATGATCAATGCCATGCTCCTTGCCATGGAGTACAATAGTTACTTACCGGCTGCTCGTCCCGACAATACCGAAGGGTATGAAGGCTTCTATCACTTAGTCGGTATGTCGGGTACGGTCGAAGAGGCTCAGCTTACCTATATCCTCCGCGATCATGACAGAGAAAGCTTCGAACTTCAGAAGAGTTGTGTACTGCAAACTGCCGAAAGGATGAATGAGATATACGGTGCAGGCAGCGTGACTGTCGAGCTCCGCGACCAGTACTACAATATGAGAGAGATCGTAGAACCGAAGATGTACATCGTCAATCACGCTGCCGAAGCGATGAAGTCCGTAGGGGTGACACCGGATATTAAGCCTATTCGTGGCGGCACAGACGGAGCGCGACTCTCTTTTATGGGCCTCCCCTGCCCCAACATCTTTGCCGGTGGGCACAATTTCCACGGACGCTACGAGTATCTTCCCATACCGTCCCTCATCAAGGCTATGGAAGTTGTGATCGCCATTGCGACCACTCCCGTAAACATGAAGTAATATAATCAACGACTTATAACTAATCAACAACTATTTCACAACTATGAAAACTACTCCGTTTACATCAATCCACGAAGCGTTGGGTGCACGTATGGCACCATTTGCCGGATACAATATGCCTATCGAATACACCGGGATTATCCCCGAGCACAACAATGTGATCGAGAATGTCGGGGTATTCGATGTGTCACACATGGGAGCGATATACGTAAGTGGCGAAAGAGCCCTCGAGTATCTCCAAAGCGTGTGTAGCAACGATATATCAAAAGTATCCGTCGGTAAGGCTCAATACAACTATATGCCCAATGACAAGGGGGGGATCGTCGATGATTTTATCCTCTATCATTTCGATGGAGAGTATATGCTTGCCGTAAATGCTGCCAATATCGAGAAGGACTTCGCTTGGCTCCAACAGCACAAGATCGATGGCGTGACCCTCGAAAACAGATCGGAGAGGGTATCTATCCTCGCTATCCAAGGTCCAAAGGCAAAGGCGACAATCCAGAAACTCACCGAAACCAACCTTGACGAGATCCCATTCTATGCCTATGCTCTTGGCAAATTTGCCGGTATCGATGCCATCATCTCCAATACGGGCTATACCGGGGCCGGAGGCTTTGAGCTATACTTTGTGGATCTCAAGGAACCGAAGAAGGTATGGGAAGCTCTCTTTGAGGCAGGAAAGGAGTTCGGGATACTGCCCGTAGGCCTCGGCGCTCGCGATACGCTCCGCCTCGAGATGGGATACTGCCTCTATGGCAACGACATCGACGAGACTACCAATCCGCTCGAAGCAGGATTAGGATGGGTGACCAAGCTCATCGATGGTAAGCCCATTCCGAGCAGAGATATCCTCGAAAAGACAAAGGCAGAGGGACTCAAGCGCAGACTTGTAGGGTTCGAGCTCCTCGACAAGGGTATTGCTCGCCACGAATATGAGATAACTAACGAAGCCGGAGAGGTGATCGGCGTAGTCACTTCAGGTACAATGTCTCCCTATCTGAAGAAGAGTATCGGGCTCGGCTACGTACCAAGCGAGTATGCAACTGAGGGTAGCAAGATCGGAGTTAAGGTACGCAACAAGGTATTGGATGCACAAGTCATAAAGCTGCCTTTCCGCAAGTAACTCTCGATATCCGGCAGTGCCCCTCTGAGGGTACGCAAGACAATACAAGCCCGATCCGTAGTTGGTGAGACCTTAGCCGGTCTCTCCGACTACGGGTCGGACTCTTTCTCCCCCCCGATCGGTCTCCCGTAGAGGAAGGTGGCATACAGAAGTTATCAAGGTCGGTCAAGTAATCATCCAGAGCCCTATAAAGAGTTGTCATCAGCTGCTGAACAGTATTTTCCACAGCCGACTATTAGTTTTCAGGAGCTGAAAACCAATAATCGGCCCCTGAAAACAACTTCGGTACCGGGGGAGCAAAAGTTTTGGTGCGGCAAATGATATGATTACGACCGCTACCTCTCATATGCCCGGAGGGTCATCTACTTGCTCCAGCTCTACACTGAAGCCACCAAGGTCCCCTCTTTTTGTACTGGTTATTATTGCAATAGAGTGAAATGTTGTAACTTTGATGAAATAACTTTAGCTCACAACAAACAAAGAGATATCATCACAGATAATGAAACACGGTTATGTCAAGGTAGCAGCAGCTGTACCTTTTGTTCGAGTTGCAGACTGCTTTTATAACATCGAGCGTATAGAGGCGATGATCAGAGAGGCACAAGAGAAGAAGGTCGAGATGCTGACCTTCCCCGAACTCTGCATCACAGGCTACACTTGTGGCGACCTCTTCCTCCAACCCTATTTGCTTCACCAGGCAGAGAAAGCCCTATGTCGCTTGGCAGAGAATACCAAGGACACCGAGGTACTTGTATTCGTGGGGATGCCCATACGCGCTGAGGAGCGACTCTTCAATGCGGCAATAGCCCTCCAGGGTGGTAAGATACTCGGTGCCATTCCCAAGACTTATCTACCAAATTATAGAGAGTTTCAGGAGAAGAGATGGTTCTCCTCCTCAGTAGAGCTCTCTTTCTCCCGCATCCGCATAGGGGAGTACGATGTACCGATCGGTCACAACCTCCTCTTCAAGTACAAGAACGTAGGTGTGGGGGTCGAGATATGTGAGGATATGTGGACGGCAGTCACTCCCGGCACACGCCTATCTCTCTACGGAGCGCACATCATCTTCAACCTCTCGGCAAGTAATGAAAATGCTGGGAAGCACGCATACCTCCGATCACTCGTATCGAGTCTCTCGTCACAGGGTATCACCGGCTATGTATATGCTTCGTGCGGGTATGGCGAGAGCTCTACGGACTTGGTCTATACAGGTAAGGCATTCATAGCAGAGAATGGCGTGATCCTCTCCGAAATGCCTCGCTTCAGGTACGAAGAGCGATTGCTGATCAACGATATAGATGTGTCGCGCATCCGTACGGAGCGACTGATCAATAGTTCGTTCAAGTCGGCCGCTTCCATGTACGCAACCGAAGATATGTCGATCATTCCCTTTAATCTCAAAGAGGAGGATGGCGACTATGACATGACTCGACCGATAGATCGCAACCCCTTTATGCCTTCGTCTGCCAATTCGGACGAGAGATGTGAAGAGATGTGGGAGATACAGGCAGCAGCCCTGACCCAGCGTCTGACGTTCCTCAATACCAAAAAGGTCGTCGTGGGAGTAAGCGGAGGATTGGACTCGACTCTGGCACTGCTCGTAGCGGTCAAGACATTCGATATGCTCGGATGGGATAGAAAGGGGATAATAGGCGTGACAATGCCCGGACCAGGTACCAGTACAAGGACCCATAGCAACGCCAAAGCGATGATGGAACACCTCGGTATCACTTCACGAGATATACCTATCGGCGATGCTGCCATAGCACACCTCCGGGCGATAGGTCACGATGGAGAGACGCACGACCTGACATACGAGAATGCTCAGGCTCGGGAGCGTACACAGATACTTATGGACATCGCAGGGATGGAAGGGACATTTGTCCTCGGCACTGGCGACTTGTCCGAGCTGGCTTTGGGGTGGTGTACCTTCAACGGTGACCATATGTCGATGTTCAGTATCAATTCCTCCGTCCCCAAGAGCGTGGTACGCAACATGGTCGAGTATATCTCTCGCAAAGGCGGATACGGAGATGAGGCGAAAAAGGTACTGATCGATGTGGTCGAGACTCCCGTAAGCCCCGAGCTGAAGACCCACAAGAGAGGAGAGATAACCCAACATACGGAGGACATCATAGGACCTTACGAGGTGCATGACTTCTTTATCTACCACTTCCTGTACAATGCGTTCTCTCCCGAAAAGATATTCTTCATGGCACGCAAAGCATTTAAGGACATATACACTAAGGAACAACTCAAGGAGTGGATGCTGATATTTGCACGCAGATTCTTCGCTCAGCAATACAAACGAAACTGTATGCCGGACGGACCTAAGGTAGGTGTGGTGACTCTCTCCCCGAGAGGAGCTTGGCGTATGTCGAGTGATACTTCGGCAGATATGTGGATAGAAACGATAAAGAAGTTCTAAAACAATAGATATATAAATGATAGCACTTAACGAGTTAGCGATACAATTCGGGAGCAGAGTCCTCTTCCAGGATGTCAATCTTAAGTTCACCCAAGGCAACTGCTACGGTATCATCGGAGCCAATGGTGCGGGCAAATCAACCCTCCTGAGGGCCATCAGCGGTGACCTGGACCCAACGAAAGGATCTGTCTCCTTGGGCCCGGGGGAACGTCTATCCGTACTCAGCCAGGATCACTTCGCCTTTGAGGAGCAGACAGTAATGAACACGGTGCTCACGGGACATACGGTCTTGTGGGGTATCATGCAGGAAAAGGATGCACTGTATGCCAAAGAGGACTTCTCCGATGAAGATGGGATACGTGCGGCGGAGCTGGAGGAAAAGTTTGCAGAGTTGGAAGGATGGAATGCGGAGAGCGATGCGGCTATCCTATTGAGCGGTCTTGGCATCAAGGAAGACCTGCACTACTCGCTCATGAAAGAGCTAAACGGGAAACAAAAGGTACGTGTCCTCCTTGCCCGTGCCCTATACGGTAAGCCGGACAACCTGCTTCTCGATGAGCCGACCAACGACCTTGACCTGGAGACAGTACAGTGGCTCGAAAGCTATCTGTCGAACTTCGAGAATACTGTCCTGGTAGTGAGCCATGACCGTCACTTTCTCGATACCGTCTGCACCCATACCGTGGACATAGACTATGGTAAAGTCCAGCTCTTCGCAGGTAATTATAGCTTCTGGTATGAGAGTAGTCAGCTTGCTTTGCGTCAGCAACAGCAACAGAACAAGAAGGCAGAAGAGAAAAGAAAGGAGCTGGAGGAGTTCATACGCCGTTTCAGTGCGAACGTAGCCAAAAGCAAACAGACGACAAGCCGCAAGAAGATGCTTGAGAAACTAAATATAGATGAGATCAAGCCTTCGTCGCGTCGCTACCCTGGTATCATCTTCTCCCCCGAACGTGAAGTAGGCAACAAGATACTCGAAGTAAAAGGACTTACAGCAAAGATTGGCGAGGACTATCTCTTCAGAGATGTCAATATCAATATCGAAAAGGGTGACAAAGTCGTCTTCCTCAGTCGTGATCCTCGTGCCATGACTGCGTTCTTCCAGATCATCAATGACAATCAAACAGCTGAAAGCGGTACGTTCGAGTGGGGACAGACTGTGACCTCCGCTTACCTCCCACTGGACAATAGCAGCTTCTTCAATACGGATATGAACCTGATAGAGTGGATATCTCAGTTCGCTCAGGATACCAACGAAGTGTATCTGAAAGGATATCTCGGTAGGATGCTGTTCTCAGGAGAAGACATATTGAAGAAGGCATCGGTACTCTCGGGAGGTGAAAAGATGAGGTGCATGATCTCACGGATGATGCTAAAAGATGCCAACGTCTTGATCCTTGATACGCCAACAAACCATCTGGATTTGGAAAGTATCCAAGCGTTCAACAACACCCTCAAGACATATCCAGGCAATGTACTCTTTGCCAGTCACGACCATGAGTTCATCCAGACCGTAGCCAACCGTATCATAGAGTTCGGACCCTATGGCACCATCGACAAGATCATGGATTATGACGACTACATCACAGACCCGCTCGTGGCTGAAATGAAGAAAAAGATTTACGGCGAACAATAATTCAAACTTATCAATATGCTCAACGTAGGAATTGTAGGTAGTGAAGGATATGCGGTAGGCGAGCTCTTCAGTCTGCTGATCAATCATCCGGATGTAATACTACGCAAGGTTTATGCCCCCGGGAGAGCAGGCACAATGGTCAATGACATCCACCCGGGACTATTCGGTGAGAGGTGCATGGAGTTTTCGGGAGATGCCAACTTCGATGAGCTCGATATCCTTTTTATATGCCTGCAAACCGGAGCATCGAGAGCATTTCTAAGTACTCACGAACTGCCAGAGTATCTCAAGATAATAGACTTCTCTCTCGAACACAGGCTACCTCAAGAGGGAGTGGATAGAGGGTTTGTGTATGGACTTCCTGAGTGCTACCGCAGGTTGATCTGTAATTCTACAAAAGTTGCCGTACCCGGGTGCTTCGCAAGTTCGATAGCTGTTGCCTTGATCCCCCTTGCAAAACACTTATTGCTCAATACGGAGATACATATTCATTCCGTGGCAGGGAAGACTGAAGCGGCAGCAAGACCTCAAGCAGGTGCCCCGTTGTCATACAATATGCTCTTTGAAGACTTTTCGATCTATCGTCCTTTCACACATCCCCAGATAGATGAAGTACACAATACACTGAATGATATCCAGAAGAGCTTCCAACAGCAGATGAATTTCATCCCCATGCGAGGGAACTTTGCACGTGGAATTTATACGTCCATTTACCTGGATTGTAGTGTAGACATCGAAACCATCAAGGAAATGTATCGAGAGTATTACGAGGACCATTCGTTCGTGCATATCGTAGATAAGTATCCTGATGTAAGGGATATCGCCAATACGAACAATTGCCTTATACACCTTTCCAAGCACAATGGGAAACTGCTTATCGTCTCTACGCTTGATAACCTTATGAAAGGGGCAGCCGGAACAGCCATACATATAATGAACCTAATGGCAGGTCTCGTAGAAACAACCGGACTGAGGCTCAAATCTTCCTCGTACTAATATATCAGGAATACAATAAACGGCGGTCAGAGAAGGGGCATCCCCTACCTCTGACCGCCGTCCTTTACGAAAAAGTATCTCACTAAGTATAAACAAAAAAGAGAGGTACACCCATTAAGGACTTACCTCTCTACTAAGTGCGCAGGATGAGACTCGAACTCACACGCCGGAACCGGCACTACCCCCTCAAAGTAGCGTGTATACCAATTTCACCACCTGCGCAACTATTTCTAATCCCACTTAGAGAGTATCAGTAACTATCGTGTGCCCGAGACAGGACTCGAACCTGCACGTAATCGCTTACACTAGTACCTGAAACTAGCGCGTCTACCAATTCCGCCACTCGGGCTTTCTCTCTGTGAGAAGAATTATCTCTTGAATTTTCAAAGCACCGCTGTGCTTCTAACAATAGGGATACTTCCCTTTTGTGAGTGCAAATATACGACAAGTTTTTTATTTCGCAAGCATCATTGTAACTTTTCCACCACTTTTTCCTCTACAAATACAGTAGTCCCTGATGTTTTAGTCTCTCACCGAAATAACGTAAATTTGTACTTCATCTCATAGATTAGTTATAACCGATACAATAAACAAAGCATACATATATGACACTGACACGCCTTACAGCTGTGACCCCTATAGACGGGCGATACGGTAGACAGACTGCTCCTCTGAGCGAATACTTTTCGGAGTATGCACTGATTAAGTACCGAGTACATGTCGAAATAGAATATCTGATTGCTCTAAGTGAAACTCTCCCCGGTGTTGCCCTACTCAAAGATGAAACACTACGCAGTGAGCTTCGCCGTATGGTACGAGAATTTTCCGAAACAGATGCGGCACGTATCAAGGAGATAGAGAGTGTGACAAATCACGATGTCAAGGCGGTAGAATACTTTATCAAGGAAAAGATCGAGGGGACACCTATCGATGAAGTACGAGAGTTCGTACACTTTGGTTTGACATCTCAAGACATCAACAACACGTCTCAGCCTCTTATGCTCAAGCTCGCCATTGAGGAAGTGTGGCTTCCATCCCTTCGAGAGATTGTCGCAAAACTGGATGAGAAGGCAGAGGAGTGGAAACACATCCCAATGCTTGCGAAAACACATGGTCAGCCAGCCTCTCCCACCAAGCTCGGCAAGGAGTTCAAAGTGTATGCTTATAGGCTTGAACAGCAGATAGCACTCTTGGAAAGCATCCCCCATTCCGTGAAGTTCGGTGGTGCTACCGGTAATATGAATGCTCACCATGTCGCTTATCCCGATATAGACTGGCGTAGGTTTGCTCGAAACTTTGCAGAAAAATATCTCGGGATGCAACTTGAAGAATACACCACACAGATATCAAACTATGACAACCTTGCTGCACTTTTCGATGCTATGAAGCGCATCTTTGTCATCCTCATCGACCTTTCGAGAGATGTTTGGCAATACATTTCGATGGAGTACTTCAAGCAGAAGATAAAGGCAGGAGAGGTTGGTTCGTCAGCAATGCCACACAAAGTCAATCCCATTGACTTTGAAAATGCCGAAGGAAATCTGGGTCTTGCCATAGCAATATGCGAGCACTTGGCGCACAAGCTCCCGATCTCCAGACTCCAGCGAGACCTGACAGACTCAACAGTGATGCGAAATATGGGGTTACCGATGGGATATGCCTTGATAGCGTTCAATAGCTTGAAGAAAGGGTTTGACAAGATTATACTGAATGAGGATGCTGTATTGCGTGACTTGGATACTGCCCTTCCTGTGGTTGCCGAAGCACTCCAGACTATCCTACGTAGAGAAGGATATCCCAATCCTTACGAAGCACTCAAGGCACTCACTCGTACGAACGAATCTCTGACCCCGGAAAGACTAATAGAGTTCATCAATTCGCTTGAAGTATCGGAGGACATCAAGGCTGAAATGCGAAACATCACACCACGTAACTATACCGGGGTTTATTGACCCACCAAAAAGATACCCCCCCCTAAAAAGTAGACCGCACCTCACTTAATTATCGAGAGGTGCGGTCTATTTTATTAGGATCCCTTTCGGATCAAATTAGAAGAGATTGACCCAAGTCACATAAGCAAAATCCATACGGTGAGGCAGTAAGTTGTTTTTGGGCGTTATACGAATAGAAGCCTTTTGGTATCCGGGGTGATCTACAACCCGATTAAGGACATGTATTTCCTGAGTCCCGCTACGACTTACAAGGTCAAAAGGCAATACATTCTGTAACTTAAGCTCCTTTGTTTCCTCATCCTCTTCGACAACCACTATTTCAACCAAGACATCGCTCGTCAGTCTGTGCTTATCTATTGTAAGGCTAATAATAACATTGCTTCCAATCTCAAAGGTACTGAATGGTGCCCCATTCGAGTCAATACTACAATTGATAACTTCAAGGGTCTGCCAAGCGTCAGCTATCTCTTGCTTCCATCTCACTATCTCTTTTAGCTGCTCTCGTCCGTTGGCATTGATACGCTCGCTACGATCACGCAATGGGATGTAAAAACGCGTAATATAGTCGTTCATCATCCTTCGCATCGTATAGTGTGGCAGTATATGGTTCATCGAGTTCTTGATCGCTTGTACCCAACCTTTCGAATAAGTCATACTCTCCGATCGGTCATAGTACAGAGGAATGATCTCACGCTCGAGAAGGTCGTATATGGTCTCTGCATCAAGACGATCTTGATAATACTGATTTGTATAGGTGCGCTTATCCGTAAGAGCCCATCCTGCTCCCTCACGATACCCTTCGTACCACCATCCATCAAGCACAGAGAGATTAAGTACACCATTCATGAGAGCTTTCTCTCCCGACGTACCGGATGCTTCCAAAGGACGAGTCGGAGTATTCATCCATACATCCACACCGGCTATAAGCCGTTGGGCAAGGCGGATGTCGTAGTTCTCAAGGAAAAGTATCTTACCGTCGAACTCCGGACGCTTGGATATATCTATAATATGTTTGATAAGTCCCTGTCCACCGCCATCCGCCGGGTGTGCTTTCCCCGTAAAGATAAACTGAATAGGATACTCTTCATTATTGACAATCTTTGCCAACCTATCGAGATCTGTAAAGAGGAGGTGCGCACGCTTATAGGTCGCAAAGCGACGACCAAAGCCTATGAGCAGAGCTTTGGGGTCAATACGTCCGATGACATTGAGCGAGCTCGCAGGCTCACCATAGCTATTGACGGGATGGCGAGAGTACACAGTCTTGACAAAATCGACAAACCTCTGCTTCATTGCATGGCGCATCTGCCAGATCTCCTCATCGGGGATTGACTGTATACGTGACCAGATCTCCTCATTGTCCTGCAAATGCAGGATATCATCACTGATGTATTTCCCTACAAATTCTTGCCATTTGGATGCCATCCATGTTGGCATATGTACGCCATTGGTCACATACCCTACATGAAGCTCTTCGGGGAAGTACCCCTTCCATACGGGAGCAAACATACGTTGAGATACAGCTCCGTGAAGCTTGCTGACTCCATTCGCAGCCTGACAGGTGTTTAGAGCAAATACACTCATGGAGAACTTCTCTTGGGTCCCCGGATTTTCTCGCCCGAGATCTATAAGTTCCTGCCAAGTGATACTCAATCTCTCGGGATAGGAGCTCATATAGCGACCAAACAACTCTTCATCAAAATAGTCATGGCCCGCAGGTACCGGCGTATGTACCGTATAGAGCGAAGAAGCCCGCACGACCTCAAGAGCTTCGTCAAAGCTCAATCTCTCACGCTCTACAAGGCGCACAAGCCTTTGGAGGTTGAGAAAAGCAGCATGTCCTTCATTACAATGGTAAATCTGCTTGGAGATACCGAGCTGCTCCAACATAATCATCCCCCCTATACCAAGGAGATACTCCTGCTTCATACGATTTTCCCAATCCCCTCCATAGAGTTGGTGAGTTATAGAGCGATCCCACTCGCTATTCTCGGGAATATCAGAATCCAGGAGATAAAGCATCACACGACCGACTGCGACACTCCACACGTGAGCATAGACAGTACGATCGGGATATAGCACCTCGACAAGCATGGGTGCACCATCTACACCTTTGACCTGAGTTATAGGTAACGCATTAAACTGCTGCGCCTTGTACTCCGCCATCTGTTGTCCATCTCTCGATATCACTTGGTCGAAATAGCCATACCGATACAGAAACCCTACACCGACCATATCGACATTAGAGTCGCTCGCTTCTTTAAGGAAATCACCTGCCAGCACACCAAGGCCGCCCGAGTAGATCTTGAGAATATTCGTCAGCCCATACTCCATACTAAAATACGCAACGGAGGGAGCATCGGTGCGGTATGGCTCATCCATATACGCCTTGAACTGCTCGTACAATGCATCTACCTTCGCCTTGAAGTCTGCATCGCCCTCTATTTCCTTTAGTTTACTTTGAGATAAAGAGCTAAGCACACGGATTGGATTACCGTTTGACTCCGCCCACACATCTTCATTGAGAGCTGTAAAGAGATCGCGTGCTTCACTATGCCATACCCACCATAAGTTATGAGCTATCTCATCAAGTTTGGAGAGCGATAGCGGCAACTTGGAATAAGTGTAGATATCACGCCACTTCGCATCATTAGTCTTCTTTGTCTGTATCATATCAAATCAATCTGTCTTATCTCTTCTGGAGAGATACTCGTCGTACAGTCCCACAACAAGAGGATCATACGACAGTATAGTTAGCCTATCTGTATTTCCCAATTACAAAGGTAAGCGTTTTTCACCCTATTATCAAAACTCATCCCAGCTATCTCATCGATCCATCATTTTATACAATCAAGGTATAATTTTTCGGCAAGAAGCGTATGCAAAGAAAATATTCCCGAAAAGGGCAGAAAGCAATACTTTGAAAATTAACCCTTTACACATCACATTATCACTTTCTTCAAGAGGCTAAAAAAGATTAGGTAAAGTCGAAAGCTCTTATCGGTAAAGTCTCTCTCGATTACCGGTAAAACATTTTGGTTTTATCGGTACAACTTTTCGACCTACCCTGCCCTTCCCCTGACGGGACTATATTATACCCCAACAGATATTCCCCAAAATTCAGAATTTCACACTTAATAACACTAAAAGCATTAGAACCGACAGATGTTGCTTGGTCTGGTCGATCAGAATATACTTTCGGATGAATCGTCTATGGTGTTGGTGTGAAATCTGAAACTACATGGGAATTTCAGTATCTCTGAATAGCAATCGGAGACTGAAAGAATCCTTACTCAACAAGAAAAAGGAAGCAAGACATACATTTTTTACCACAATATCGCCATTTATCATGTCAGACAATAATAAATTTTGAACTGACAATCATTTTTTGGCACAAGTATCATCATTATTAAATAAAACTATTATATTTGCGATTGTTACCCCCATTTAGAGTAACATCGATCAAACCCATTTACACTTTATCACCCTCAAAGACAGAATAGCATACAATTATTACACAAAG
>JBHBLB010000065.1:0-3262 GCA_041791495.1 Porphyromonas sp. | reverse complement strand
ATAGAGGTAAAGAGAAGTGTAATACTAATAATCTACTATGTCCACTACATCACTATTCATTACTAAGAGAGATGGCAAGAAGGAGCCGTTCTCTCCCGAAAAGATCGAGAATGCGATTATCAAAGCTTACAGGGCTTCGGGGATTCAGGAGAATAAGAACCTAATCAAGAGTATCGTAGAGCAGGTCTGCCGTCAGATAACTTCCGAGATACCGAGCGTGGAGGAGATCCAGGACCTCGTGGAGCATGCTCTGATGGCAGTAGATCCCTTTGTGGCAAAGAAGTACATCATCTATCGAGAATGGCGCAACGTGGAGCGCGACAAGCGCACAGGCATCAAGCAAATCATGGATGGGATCGTACGGATAGAAAAGAATGACGTCAATCTAAGTAACGCCAATATGTCTGCCCATACTCCGGCAGGGCAGATGATGACTTTCGCTTCGGAGGTCACCAAGGACTACACGAATAAGTATCTATTGAGCGTAAAGTATGCCCGAGCTCACCGCAACGGAGATATACATATACACGATCTGGACTACTACCCAACCAAGACTACCACTTGTATTCAGTATGACTTGGAGGATCTGTATGAGCGTGGGTTCCGCACCAAGAATGGTAGTATCCGTACGCCTCAGTCGATACAGAGCTATGCGACACTGGCGACGATAATCTTCCAGACCAATCAGAACGAACAGCATGGCGGGCAATCGATCCCGGCGTTCGATTTCTTCATGGCAAAGGGAGTGCGAAAGAGCTTCCGTCGTCACCTCGCAGATACACTCGTATTTATAGGTGGTATGAGGGGCGTGACGATAGATCGGAATACTCTTCTGGGAGCTTTGGATGAGGAGAATATATCTATCAGAGAGGGAAACGAGGATATCAAGATCATGCAAGCAAAGGTGTCCGAGCTCTGCAAGGGGATAGAGTCGGCAGATGTCAGTAGAGCTTGGGACAATGCAATGGATAAGACCACCAGAGAGACGCATCAGGCGATGGAAGGATTTATCCACAACCTGAATACGATGCACTCACGTGGTGGGAACCAGGTGGTATTCAGTTCGATCAATTATGGTACCGATACTTCTCCCGAGGCACGTCTACTCATACGTGAACTCCTATCCGCTACGACGGAAGGTCTGGGACATGGCGAAGTGCCAATCTTCCCAATACAGATATTCAAAGTGAAGGACGGAGTGTCCTACTCGGAAGCGGACTACGAAAAGGCGATGAGGGACTTCCCCGCAGCCCTTAGAGGTGAGCTGGAGTATGAGGCCCCTAACTTTGATCTGCTCATAGAGGCTTGTCGCACAACGGCAAAAGCCCTCTTCCCGAACTTTCTCTTCCTCGACACGAAGTTCAATAAACACGAGAAGTGGCAGGCAGATGACCCGCAGAGGTACCTATACGAGCTGGCGACGATGGGGTGCCGGACTCGAGTGTTTGAGAATCTCAATGGCGAAAAAAGCTCGGTGGGGCGTGGTAACCTATCGTTCACCTCGATGAACTTCCCACGTCTTGCCATAGAAGCGATGCGAGAGGCCGAAGATCTGAACCCGGGTGGGGACAAGCACGCGATACGGAACGAGGCTAAAGTCCTCTTCCTCGATGCAGTGAAGAAAACGGCTGAGCTTATAGCCGAACAACTATATGACCGATACAAGTACCAACGCACGGCTCTCGCTCGTCAGTATCCGTTCATGATGGGTAACGATGTGTGGAAAGGCGGTGGCGGTCTCGAACCCAACGATGAGGTAGGGGACGTGATCTCTTCGGGGACTCTCGGCATCGGGTTTATCGGTGGACACAATGCCATGGTTGCCATATATGGCGAAGGGCATGCGCACAACAAGGAGGCTTATCAGACTCTCTACGATGCCATCATGGTGATGAACAACGTGGTGGATGAGTATAAACGTAAATACAACCTCAATTACTCTGTCCTGGCGAGCCCGGCCGAAGGATTATCGGGCCGCTTTACGCGTATGGACCGTAAGAAGTATGGCATAATCCCAGGAGTAACGGATAGGGACTATTATGTCAATTCGTTCCACATAGATGTCAAAGAGCCGGTGACAATCTACGAGAAGATCCGACTCGAAGCTCCGTTCCATGCCATCACAAGAGGTGGACATATCACTTACGTTGAGCTGGACGGTGAAGCTAAAAAGAACATCTCGGGCATCCTCAAGATCGTAAAAGCAATGCACGATAACGAGATCGGCTATGGCTCGATCAACCACCCTGTGGATACTTGTAATAAGTGTGGGTACAAGGGAGTCATATACGCCAAGTGTCCGGTATGTACAAGTGAAGACATCGCTCGACTGAGACGTATCACTGGCTACCTGACCGGCTCACTCGACAGTTGGAACTCTGCAAAGAAATCTGAGGAAAAGGATAGAGTGAAGCATTGCTGAAACATGCAGAGATGCCCATAGAAGAGTATAATCTGCACTTAATCAACAGATACAAGGAGACTATATCCGATGGAGAAGGGATACGGTACTCTTTGTATCTTGCCGGTTGTCGTCATGCCTGCCCCGGATGTCATAACCCGGAGAGTTGGGATCCTGATGCAGGCGTCTTACTTACTGAGCATATCCTTGCTGACATCATCGGCGAAATTCACCTAAATCCTCTCCTCGACGGTATCACTCTGACGGGAGGGGATCCTTTCTACAACCCACAGGGGCTAGTCGAACTCCTCAAACGCCTTAAAGAGAGTACAGGGCTAAATATATGGTGCTACACGGGTTACACCCTGGAAGAGATAATGGAAAGTCCGCTCCTCCGTCTCCCTCTGTCCTATATAGATGTCCTTGTAGATGGACGTTTCGTCCTCGAAGAAGCGGACCCGACACTCCCCTTCAGAGGAAGTCGCAATCAGCGCATTCTCCACCTCATTTCATAAATCCCCCAAAGACGAAACACCCCTCCCGACTCTCATTTATTCCTCTCTTAAAGGTGTGCTTTCATATTTCACACTCAAAATATAACGTTATTCGGGAAGTGTTAATCGCTTAATGAAGCATTGTGTTTATTTTATTTATTTCTTTAGAGGGAATGGCAACCATTTTGAAGGAATAGATACGAAAAATAGGAAATTTCTTTGGGTTTATTGGGAGTTTCTTTTTACCTTTGAATACAATCTAATATGTAAAAATAAACAGAACACGCCATAGTAAGTAATAAACAATGAAGATAAACTTAGATATCCAAGGAGATAATACTATCATTCCATTTACTCATCAACATTT
>JBHBLB010000064.1:0-13642 GCA_041791495.1 Porphyromonas sp. | reverse complement strand
GCCGACCTCTGACGAATTAGAGGAACTGCAGGATAAATGTTTCTGGACATGGACCACGCAGGACGGCGTGGACGGCTACAAGTTTGAAGGCCCTAACGGTAACACCATCTTTCTGCCTGGCGCCGGCGGCCACGATGCTTCCGGGCTCGACGGAGCCGGCCAGTGGCTCTACCTCTGGTCGAGCTCGCAAGCCACGGGCTACAGCAGCAACTACGCCCTCTTCCTCAGACTCGGTCCAGTGTTCTCCCCCCAATGCTACTACACCAACCGCTGTCGCGGGCTACCAATTCGCCCCGTCCGCCCATAGCATTCGCCTCGCCCCCACAGGGCATGGCACAATGAACACAAGCTGAGCCTTTCCCGTCGGCGCCGCCGACGGGAAAGGCTCAGCCCTCAAACGAGCAGAAAACCATCATGACACAGATAGGCGACATATTGAAAAAGGAGCGCAAGCGCGAAACCGATCGCGACGGCAGGGTCATCCGCCTCTTTCAGGAGGGCAGCCTCTACCGCGCCTACGAACGGAGCGCATGGCTCTGCGTGAAGCATCTCAATCCGCAGATGAAAGTCACCCGCAAGGCGCTGAAAGGCAGCGACGACACCTTCTGCTTCGTCGGCTTCCCGGTGACCAGCCTGCCCTTATACTCGCCCGCCGGCGCCGGGGTAAGTCCCGCCGGCGAGAAAGAGATGGACATCGTGCTGCCGGAGGAGATGGCGGTCACCGGCAACAGGGAGGAGACGGAAAGGGAGTTCGAGGCATGAAAGCAGGAGCTGCCCCTGACCAATCCGAAGCAGAAGAGGCGCGGCGGCGGCAAGGGGGGCGCTTCCGGCGGGGGGCCGCCCAAGGAGGTGCGCACCATCACGGAAATCATGCACGACATCCTGGCCTACCCCGTCGAGAGCAAGACGCCGATAGAGAGCATGCTCTTCCTTAAGGCCGTCAAGGAGCAAATAGCCAAGCTGATACGATAAACTTACAAGACGAATGGAAAGAGACGTTCTCCGCCATGGAAGCCTTTCAGCGATACGGGTTCTTCGACCTGCGGCTGTCGAGGTACGGCGCCGGAAGGCGCGGGGCGCGAGCCGCCGGGCTGCAAATAGCCCCGGCATACTCTCCGCCAACCTCTTGTAAGCCTCTTCGGCATACACATAGATAGATAGAAAGGATTATGAACTACAAAAAATTTTATCGGACAAAATATCCAATTACTAAACAATTACAATAATGAAAACAAACAGATTTTTTGCGAACATGGCTGCCAAGGCGCTTGCCCTCGCAGTAGCGACCGTGATGATGAGCATGGTGTTTACCGCCTGCTCCGACAAAGATGATATCCCTACGCCTGATCTACCCTTCAACACGGTAACTATCGATGGAGAGAAGATACCTGTCAAAAGCGCAGAGTATGAGAAGTATGAGTTGTATGGTGTAAGATTTACTCTTTACCTTTACCTCTCCGAAAATAAGAAAAAGGATTATGTAGAAATCCAAGGTTACGCCGCCAAACACCTAAACAAGGATATCGACCTGACCAAAGTAGATGATAAGAAGCCATGGCAAGTTATATGTCTTTACGGCGGTAAGAAACTATTTGATGCCTATTCCATGCCTCCATCTTCAGATGGGTTGCTCTTCGACTCAGGCAAGCTCCGCATCAATGGCAATCTGGATGGCGATGAAATTACAATCCGTCTCACTGATGGCAAGATCACAGATGCGGGCTATGGCGATGGCAAAGAGCACACCATCAGCATCGACTGGAAAGGCACAGGCACGCCCAGAAAATTATAACTGGTTGTTTCAACAACGAAATTGTTCAGCGATATGACAGAAGACGAACGACCCTGCTCCTCAGCGGCAGGATGGCAAGAGCAGGTCTCACCGTCCTGCTCGCCCTCCTTGCTCTCTCTGCCCGCTCAGGCGCAGACCGACACGAGAAATCCACCTTTGATAATCATCTCTTGGCATGCTCTGCCACTCCTATTGCCAAACGTTGTGGCAACGAACAGCTAAACTCTTAGCAAAAACCTATAAATTGGGAGACTAAAGAAAAGAGTCAGCTAAAAGTCATATAAGACTTTTAGCTGACTCTTTCTATTAGTTGCGGAGGCAAGATTCGAACTTACGACCTTTGGGTTATGAGCCCAACGAGCTGCCACTGCTCCACTCCGCGATCTCAATTTCAGTACAAAGGTATAAAAAATAATGGAACTACCAAAACAATTCGGCATATTCCGTGCAGATTTAACCAGACAAGCATGTAATCAGGGGGAAGAGGATGATACAAGAGCACAATAAGCAGCAATGAGTATATTCTCATCGCTGCTTATGTTTTATCTGAATATATCTAACTTATCCCAAGTAAGACTTGAGCAGACTATTCTTATTGTTCTGACGAAGACGGCGGATGGCCTTCTCTTTTATCTGTCTCACACGCTCTCGGGTCAGACCGAAGTTCACACCGATCTCCTCAAGGGTCATCTCCGGCATCCCTCCTATCCCGAAGAACATCTTGATAATCTCCGCTTCTCTTTCGGTAAGCATAGAGAGGGCACGCTCAATCTCTGTCGATAGGGACTCGTTGATCAGTTCCTTATCAGCGATTGGGGCATCGTCATTGACCAAGACATCAAGCAGACTATTATCTTCTCCATCGACGAAAGGCGCATCCACTGAGAGTTGCCGACCGTTGATCTTCATCGTCTCGACGACTTTATCTTCGGTCAAGTCCAGTTCATGTGCCAGCTCCTCGGACGAAGGCTTGCGTTCGTTTTCCTGCTCAAATCGTGTCACGGCCTTCTGAATCTTACTGATATTTCCCACTTGGTTCAGAGGCAATCTCACTATGCGCGACTGCTCTGCCAGAGCCTGAAGAATTGACTGACGGATCCACCACACAGCATACGATATGAACTTGAATCCACGAGTCTCGTCAAACTTCTCCGCAGCTTTGATGAGACCGAGGTTCCCTTCGTTGATAAGGTCAGGGAGGCTCAGTCCTTGGTTCTGGTATTGTTTAGCAACGGAGACGACAAATCTAAGGTTTGCCCTAACCAACTTCTCCAGGCATCTCTGTGAGTTTGCGTCATTTCGATGAATCGCTTGAGCCAACTGGACCTCCTCTTCCACGGTGATGAGCTCCTCACGACCTATCTCTTGGAGATACTTATCCAACGATGCGCTCTCGCGATTGGTTATCGACTTCTGAATCTTTAATTGTCTCATTGTACAATATAGGTGGTAGTAATAGGATATACTTCGCCAAAATTATCGGTAAATCCTTGCAAAGTTACAATTTTCATCCGATTGATGAAAGAGGATTTTACTTGGCGTTTATGTATAGAACCAAAAATCTACGAGATTGTTCACCACACTTCAGCGCTCGGCATAGGCATGGCGATATCCTTTGATCCTATCCCAGGCACCACGAGTGAAGTCCGGGATCTCGACAGGTACGCCACCATGCTCCAACGAGACGGCAGTCAGCGGCACAAGGCAGCTCCACTCGGCGAGGTCATATACATCCATATCCAGAGGCAGTCCGTGACGCAGGCAGTAGATGAGCCGGTAGTCCATGATGTAGTCCATACCACCGTGCCCCCCTACTCTCTTTGCGGTTTCCTCTATTTCTGCCAAGATAGGGTGCTTGTATCGCTTCATCATCTCATCCTTTACCTCTGCCGAGACAAAAGAGTGCGCATTCAGATCCTCATGGTTCGGAGTGATGTCTCCTCCGACTTGTCCTGCCACGAAAGCATAACCCGGCACGGGATACTTCTGTGCGAAGCCCTTGGTCCCCGCAACAAGGTACATCCGATTGTACGGTCTGGGAGAAGCCACATCGTGTTGTATCTCTATGGTCTTACCTTTCTCGGTACGTATGAGTGTCACCGTATGCTGTCCATTGGCGATTTTCGGGGCCTCTTCACCCTTCTTACCCTTGAGCCATAGGGGGATGCTGACAGGGTCAGAGTCCATAGACACAAGGTAGTTCATCTTATCCCCGCGGTGAATGTCGAGGGCTTGGCAAGCCGGACCCAATCCATGCGTTGGGTAGACATCTCCACGGTGTTTCCGGTTGTAGTCAAGTCGCCAGTCCCGTTCGTAGGCATCCCAAAAGTCTTCGAGTTGATGTATGTATGCACCCTCGGCGTATAGGATCTCACCCATCACACCTTCGTGTATCATATTGAGCGTAGTGAGTTCGAAGAAGTCATACACGCAGTTCTCCAGCATCATACAATGCTTACGGGTCTGCTCCGAAGTATCTATCAGTGCCCATATCTCATCCATGGTCATGGCACCGGGCACCTCTATGGCGACGTGCTTGCCCTGCTGCATGGCGTACACCCCCATAGGGGCGTGGGTCTCCCAGTCGGTCACGATGTAGACGAGGTCTATATCGTGACGCTCACAGAGTGATTTCCACACGGTATCGTTACCGAAGTAGAGCGCAGCATCCGGGCGACCTGCCGCACGAATTATCTCTTGAGCCTTGAGCACTCTATCCTCATGCAGGTCACAGAGAGCGACCACCTCCGCTCCCGGGATATGCATCATACGCTCCACAGCTCCTGGGCCTCTCATCCCAAGACCGATCACCCCTACCCTCACAGTATCTATGGCCGGGGCAGCAAACCCTACCATATCCTCTTGTCCTTCGGGACGTGTCGGCGTCGGAGTCCTAATCATACGATCGGCACCGGCATCTTCGGTCGATTTTCTCGCATCGCTCTGAGTGGAGCAGGCTGTAAAGAGCAGTAATACTCCCAACACTCCCGTCAGCACAAACCCAAGAGCGGCATTAAATGTCTTATTCATAAGCTGTAAGTATAGGTGATAGTGAAGTTTCAGAACAAAGTTAATCAAAATCAAACACCGAAAAAAGATCTCAAAACAACTCCGATAAAATTTCTTCCCGTGACGGAAATCACACAAAACAGTCCCATAGATACCCGGGATTCCTCCCTCACTCCCCGCCCCTTGTCCCGGCTCCGTCCGGTAAGGGCTCCCCGCCATCGCTCCGACACATCGTACCGAAAAGCATACACTTACCGCACAAATACTTAGGCGTTACGGCACGAAAGACTATCTCCCGGAGCTGAAAAGTAATAACCGGGGGCTGAAAGTCAGTTTTCAGTGCCAGAAAACTAATTTTCAGCCCCTGCTTGCAACTTAATATCCTATTATGACAGACTTCTCTACGTGTATTTGAAGGGATTTCATTATATTAGCATTCCGTTTTCGCCACCCTTGCAGAACACCCGAAAACGGAAAAGACACAATAATACTATGCACATACTTTTATGTTTAATATTTCAAGCAACACAATGAAAAGAATTCTACTGACAGTCGCCCTGCTACTCGCAGGGGGGAGCATGGCGCCGAAAGCGAGCGCATGTACCGACCTCATCGTAGGTCGCAAGGCATCTACTGACGGATCGGTCATCATCAGCTATGCCGCCGACAGCCATACCCTCTACGGAGCATTGTACCACTGGCCGGCAGCCGAATGGAAGCCCGGATCGATGCTTCGCGTGACAGAATGGGACACCGGCATATATGGCGGTGAGATCCCCCAAGTCGCCCGCACGTACAATGTGGTAGGGAATATGAATGAAAAGCAGGTAGCCATAACCGAAAGTACCTTCGGCGGTCGTGAAGATCTCCACGGCACAGAGGGACTGATGGACTACGGCAGCCTCATCTATATAGCCCTCCAACGATCGGCTACCGCAAGGGAGGCGATCTCAGTGATGACCGGCCTCGTAGATAAGTATGGATACAAAAGCACAGGAGAGAGCTTCACCATCGCGGATAAGAATGAAGTCTGGGTAATGGAGATGGTAGGCAAAGGAAAAGGTGAGAAAGGCGCCGTATGGGTTGCCATCCGTATCCCCGACGATTGTATCTCGGCCCATGCCAACCAAGCGCGCATACAGCAGATACCATTCGGAGACAAAGAGAACTGTATCTACTCCGCCGATGTGGTATCATTCGCTCGCAAGAAAGGTTTTTACAAAGGGAGCGACAAGGACTTTAGCTTCCAGAAGGTATATGCTCCATACGACTTCGGAGCTCTTCGCGGTTGCGAAGCTCGCGTGTGGTCGTTCTTCAACCGCTTTGCTGACGGAATGGAGAAGTACATCCCCCTTGTATCCGGTCACGAAAAGGAAAGCGAACCGATGCCACTATACGTAAAGCCTAACCGTAAGGTATCCGTCGCCGATGTACGCGATATGATGCGTGACCACTACGAAGGGACTCCTCTCGACATGACCCAGGATATAGGTGCAGGCCCATACGCTTGTCCGTACCGTTGGAGACCGATGACATTCAAGGTAGATGGGCAAGAATATGTAAACGAACGCGCTATCGCCACCCAACAGTCCGGATTTGTCCTCGTAGCTCAACTGCGCAACTACCTGCCGGACTACGTAGGTGCTGTACTATGGTTTGCGGTAGATGACGCAGACATGGCCCTCTTTGCTCCCATGTATGGTAGCATCACACGAGTACCGGAATGCTATAGCGAGTCGAACGGAGACCTCCTCACTTTCTCTTGGACCTCTGCCTTCTGGATGCACAACTGGGTAGCCAATATGGCTTATCACAAATACAGCTATATGATTCAGGATATCCGAAAGGTACAGAGCGAACTGGAATCTAAGTGGATGCATATGCAGCCTTCGATCGAAAAGTATGCAATGGACCTCGCTGCCGAAAAGGGAGAAAAAGCGGCTATCGATTTCCTTACGACTTACTCATGCTCTGAAGCCGATATGGCCACAGCTCGATGGAAAGATCTCGGGACCTACCTCGTGGTGAAGTATATCGACGGGAATGTCAAAAAGGAAGAAGGCGGAAAATTCCTACGTAGCGAAACCGGAATGCCTGTATCTCCAAAACAACCGGGATACGATGAAGCATTCTACCGCCGCATTGCAGAGCAGACAGGCGACCGCCTCAAAGTAAAGCAATAAAGTAACGAGAAGATGCTTAGCCTGCCTTTCAGTCACAGAGGTGACCGTCTCAAGCTGAAGCAATAAAGTACTATCATACATAAATAAATCAGCCACGATGTCCAACAGATTGGAACATCGTGGCTGATTTATTTATACCTCATGGAGATAAGGCTACACTCTGGGTATCGGTTCGGATAGGATTCCCACCCGATCTGATTAAGATATTACCTGCTCCAGATTAAGGACTTCTACCACCCGATCGGGATATTGTTCCCTTCCGATTCGGTACTTTATCACTTCAGATTTAGATATTGCCTACTTCCAATTCAGTACCTCATCAACTCTTCTTCGGAACCGTGTCTGGCTCTAAGCAGTCGTGATTTTCATCTTATTCGGCCAGAAAATCATCGTTTTTCGACAAAAATCGACAATTTGGCGATAAATATCACCCTTAATGTATTGGTATCTAAACAAAAACGTTTATATTTGAGGGTGTAAAAGAGTGTATAAAAGGCTTTCCGGCTCACTTTTCGGGAATCTTTTTCATCTTAAACCTTAAAATAATTTTTTAGAATGAACAAGACTGAATTTATTGCAGCGGTTGCTGAAAAAGCGGGAATGACAAAGGTAGATGCAAAATCTGCGGTGGATGCTGTAGTATCTGTTGTTGCTGAGCAAATGAAAAAAGGCGAGAAGATTGCTATTCTAGGCTTCGGTACTTTCTCTGTAAGCGAAAGAGCTAAAAGAGAAGGCGTAAACCCAAGAACTAAGTCTAAGATCGTAATCCCTGCTCGTAAGGTTGTAAAGTTTAAGGCTGGTGCTGACCTCGACTTATCAAAGAAGTAAGCAGAGATGCTGAATGATGCATCCACGCGTCACTCAACATCAAAAGAAAAGAAATATCCCCTACGGCATTTTGCCATAGGGGATATTTCTTTTCTATCATATAAGCAAGTGCTAGAACGTAAAAAAATAATTACCAAGAAAGTTCCAAATCGTAACGAGTACTACAGCAATCACCTTTGAAAGATAGAAGTTCAGGGAGACCCGTTCGTTAAATATATAGAGGAAAAGGTTATTGAGCAGCAGACCAATCATAGAAATCCCCATAAATGTGGCATACTCTCTCGAAATATCCGAAGCATCGCTTTGAAATGTCCAAAGGCGATTGAGAACATAGTTTGAGGATGCAGCCACAATAAATCCCAATGAGTTTGACAGAAACTTGTTCCATCTCAATCGCTCCTTACATACCCATGTAATGAAAAAGTCTAAAAGCGTACCGGAAAAACCGACTACACCGAATTTCAAAAGCAGGACTATTATTCTTTCCATCCCTTTACTTTTATCTTATTAGCCTTAACATAGGTTGCAGGTGCTAGCTCGGGAGGAGCTACGGCAAACAAAAAAGTCCCCTCCCCAGATATATCTGTCGGCACCTCAAAGGCAATACGGCAAGCGACCTTCCCCTTCGCAGGAATTACTTCAGCCTCAAGTCGTGCTTCAACTGGGACACTTTGCCTTAATCTCCGCCCTTGTTCATCGAAGAGATTATAGACCCCAAAGACTCGTAATGGCATAGAAGGATGATCCATCGTGTAGTCTACGTCATAGGTATTCTCAATAGTTGCATCCATGATATACCGTTCTCCCGCAAACAATTCGCTTACCTCTGTATCAAGTCGCACTAATATCCCTTTGTAAGGACGATAGTGTTCTACTTTCAAGAGTCTAAAGTCTTTCTCTCCAACAGTGTATAAAGTCCCGTAAGGGGCGTCATGTCTCAGATTGATGAATACAGGCTTATCTCTGTATGCTTCGTCAAACCTCCATATATCATACTGAGTATTCCGATAGTCTGTCGTACCTATACAGTGGGCTTCCGACTGTGTGTAAAAACGATAACGCGAAGGCTCCTGAAACTGATTCTGATACACCATAGGGAGATCTCCCGCAATTGACCTTACGGCCAACGCTTTGTCCTTTCCTCCGTGCCACTCTGTTCGAATCGGAAGTATATCTATCATCATAAAAATACGTGCTAGTAATATCAAGCCTATAGAGGGGAGTATCACTTTGTACACATAACGACTTAGGTTTTCATCTTGAAGGGACTCTCTCACCACAAGGATCACCATAGGGATAGCTGCAACAATCGTCCAATGCGGTTCGATACGCCCTTTGAATAGGTATATAAAAAAGAAAAGAAAATACCCAATAAACAATACCTTAAGAGTCCTAGTAAAATAATCTCCCCCACGACATCGACAAAGGACATATACAGCCGCTCCTAACGTGAAGGGGTTGAATACTGGCAATTGATTTAGAAGAAAGTCTGTAATACGGGAAAACTTAAACGGAGTGATTCGATCGATTAAATGGTATCTAACTGAAGGGAAGTCATTAGAGACTTGCCAATAGATGTGCGGAGTATAAATAAGAATAGATAATAATACGGCATACCAAAAGGTCTTCTCCCTAAGAATCTTTATGTTGGAGATAAAAACAAGAGATATAACAATAGCTCCGTGGTACTTACTGTACATTAACAATGCCATACTCAAAGCCATAATGGTAGCTGTCTGCCATGAATATTCGCTCTCGACAAACCTCTTGTAACAATACAGAAATAGTGCTGAGAAGAATAACAAAGGGACATCGGGTGTAGTGACAAACCCATAAGCTTGGAGCATTACTACTGAAGCAGCCACAACCAAAAATAGGCGAATGTTTGGGAGGTTGCGCTCTATATTTGTAAGCCTATAAAGTATAATCCAAAAGAAAAACTGAAGGACAATGCTAAAAAAACGCACCCCCAAAAGAGTGTCTCCCCATATTATCGTACCTAATCTGATAAGGAGTGCTATCATCGGCGGATGATCGAAATATCCCCAAGCCAAGTTTTTAGAATAAACCCAATAGTAAGCTTCATCATTACCGATCTCAGTAAATACTGCTTGGATAATATTTAAGGTACACCACGCGAATAAAAACAGTATCAGTATCGAATAGTGACCTGTTCGTTGTCTAATCTGCGCAAAGTCCATTTCTTTTACACTTAATATCTATGTATCAATATGGTTGAGTATATATGGAAAGGGGTTCGTATGGAATTCCTCCTATGAGAGATGCAACATAGGAGAATGAACTATTCTTTGTAGATAGTATTTGCTTTGTTTGTGCCAGCGCAAGGAGTTCCCCAAAGGCATTGATACACTCATCCGGGCTATTTGAACCAGACAAAGTATATGGCATATATATTCGATCAGAGAAAATTGTTGCTAAACGCTCTCGCTCATCGACAATCTCGGATGAAATAAAAAAGCGAACTGAAGGGTCATTCTCTACCAGACTTTGCATCTTCTTAATGAATAATTCGGTAGAGTTCTGTCGGTAAGATGCTTGCTCTTCATAGTGTAGATGCACACCTACTATATTCTCTTCCCAATTTGTCGTCATTGATCTATATGCATTAAGCACTTCCGCTGTCGGCTCTATCACTGAGAACATATCTGGGAAGTTTCCAAATGCTACAGAAGAAGCAATAAGTACCCTCTCTTTCCCCGAAAAAAATGACCACACGTTCTCTTCATTTGTCATGAGCAATTTAGAGATTGTGGTTGGTGAAAGATAACGGTCATACTTAAAAAAGAGAAAAGGATAAGTAAAATAAGCATTTCCTTTGTGTGGTCTATCATTAAAAAACCAATCCGACAACTTTGCCTCACGTATCCTTATCCCTTGTTCAATAAGCAAAGGATTTACTGTGAAAAGACGACTGGATGGACAATAGAGTTCTTCATTGGTAAACCAAATAACCTCAAGTGGAGTCTCTATACGGACAGCAAGAGCAATAGCTGAAGCTATCACCCTTAGCCTATCTGCGAGTCTACCGATAGGGATTAACGTAAGGGTTTTACTGTCGGAGTTCATAATTGATATGTCTTACTGACTTAAACCAGGCCAGTATTTCAGATTGATTTCACTTTCCACTTCATGCTCAACATCATCAGGAAGTACATGAAAAAAATCTACTCCCACCTCCTTTTGAAGCTCATGAATGCTTATCCTATACTCAGGCATTATTTGTGATGAAGGATATTCTTTATGATCAAGTAAAAAACCAATAGCAGCAAACTTGCCATTCTTCACTTTTAGGATAGCCATATACCATCGTTTGGCTACTGGCACTCTCATATTATTTTCTTTTGAATATATATATCCCAATATATCCTCCTCTTTTTCAATTGTAATCCCCTTGGTCACATAAAGTGTATCAGCGATATTTGGATCTCGCCCCCATGCTTGAACACGGCTTTCCAATGTCTGCCATAGGGATTGATTAAAGCGTTCACCAACCTGTGGAGCGATATTTGAATAGTAGAAAGTCTGATAGTTGGCTTGTTTACTATAGACTCTATCATAACTCGCAACCAAGTGTCCTCTATCCATCTTAATGTCATTGAATTTAGGATAAGTGCCCCTTGCTGTAAGCCCTACAAGATTTGGATCCTCACTCCACGTATCCTGCCGTTTAACAATTTGTGGACGAGTTTCATTATCAAAACGAAAAGCAACCCAACGACTCTGATGTTTGGAGGGGATAAACTCTAAGCAGAAATTCAACACTTCCTTACCTTCACCAATATAAGCATAGTGAGCAACAAACTTCGAATCGGATGAAGTTGATAGTTTAGGGATTTCAAGCCTTGCCTTCAAAGCATCGGAAGACCTCTCTCTCTTTAATTGAGTTAAGACAACACTCTGCTCCGTATTCTTGCCGAAAGTAACAATAATTGTAGCACGTCTCAGTTCCCCCAAGTTTTCATCTACGTTTAGAAATACGTCCATATCTCCAACCCCTGACATTATCTCCGGATGCACGAAAGAAGCTCCATCCTTTACACTGATTTTCCATTCGTGTGGGGAGCTTATACAGAGAAAGATCTGAGCAGGAGATGACGAGATAGTATTTTCTGCCCCCACCATTCGGACATCAAGAGCGACTGTACCTTCATATACTACGTTAGGTTGAGTTTTCCCTTTTTTAGTACATCCGCTTGATGCGATAATACAACACACGATGATGAAGTATTTAATCCTAATAGCTTGTAACATATATATGTACGAGATGATTTGCATCTCTGAAGTGTAAATTTACTAATAAATCTGTGCCCCAACCAAGAGAATCCCTCAAGACAACCCCAAAAAGTTGCAAAACTTACAGACTACTTATTTCGAGGATGGTGTTCCAAGATCTCGTCCCTAAGCCGTGTACGATCTATATGAGTATATATTTCAGTGGTCGCTATATTTGCATGACCGAGCATCTCCCGTATAGCTTGAAGGTGAGCTCCGCCCTCTAGTAAGTGAGTAGCAAAAGAATGGCGGAAAGTATGCGGAGATATACTCTTCGTTATTCCAGCTTGAATAGCTAGACCCTTTATAATCATAAATACCATCTGCCGACTAAGCGATGTTCGCAATCTATTCAAGAAGAGATAATGAGTAAACGATGGCTTTGCATCTACCTTTTGTCGAATTGGGATATATTCAAGTACTCGTCGTTTTGCTTCCGGAGAAGTTGGTATAAGTCGCTCTTTGTTCCCCTTGCCTATCACCCTAATGAATCCTTCCTCAATATATATATTTGAAAATGTAAGGCTACACAGTTCACTTACCCTCAAGCCACAACTATATAGAAGTTCTATCAAAGCTGCGTTTCTTATACCAATATCCGTAGAAGTATCTATCGATGAAATAATACTATCAACCTCACCAACTGTCAGGATCTCTGGTAATGTACGGCCTACATTGGGAGATTCAAGCAACATTGTAGGGTTATTCGGGAGAATTTCTTCAAGTTCGAGAAAGCGGTACAACGACTTGATTCCCGAAATAATCCTCGCAATCGATGTTACCCCTATCCCCATATCATTCAAATAAGCAACAAAAGTCTGGAGATCCCCATACCGAAGTTCCAACAGAGTTTTTCCTTCTTGCAAAGCAAAGGTATTGAGATGCCTAATATCATTACAGTAGCTTTCCAATGTATTATCGGAAAGATTGCGTTCAAGGATTAGGTATTGCTTATAATCCTCAATGAGTTCATTGGTATCCTCAGTTCTCATTACACTTATAAGATTGAAGCTAAGCAAAGATACTAAAAGGGGTAAAAGAATGAAGGCTTTGAAGTGCCATCTTTATAAAGATTAGCCATCAAAGCCTTCAGGGGGAGGGGAGGTTCCTGGCGGACTCGAACCGCCGTAAACGGTTTTGCAGACCGGTGCCTAACCACTCGGCCAAGGAACCATAGGAAATCCATAGGAAACCTTTGAATTCTTGTGCAAATATCGGCATTATATCCGAGATTACAAAATAATTCATCACTTATTTATCCAAAGTAATAAGAGAATAACCAAAGAAAAAAAAGAGAGGAGACATCTTTTAGTTGACGTCTCCTCTCGTATATCATACATATTGAAGAACAAAAGCAAGTAATACAAATGAAGTAATTAAAGTATCACCTATATCTGAGATCATCAAGGCTCCAGAAAGGAGGTGTTCCAGCCGCACCTTCCGGTACGGCTACCTTGTTACGACTTAGCCCCAGTTACCGGTATTACCCTCGTGCGACCCTCGCGGCTACGCACTTCAGGTACCCCCGACTCCCATG
>JBHBLB010000063.1:0-7493 GCA_041791495.1 Porphyromonas sp. | reverse complement strand
GGTAATACCGTGTCGGACTACTTCCCCGTCGAGAAAGAGTACGGGTATTCTGTATTTTCCACTGTATTCTCTGTACCATGGCAAGATCGAAAACTCAACTTCATTGACTGTCCGGGATCCGATGACTTCATCGGTGCCTCGGTTTCTGCAATCCAAGTGACCGATACCGCCCTCATGGTAGTCAATGCACAGTATGGAGTCGAGGTAGGTCTGATCAACCAATTCAGATATACCGAGATGTTCAACAAGCCGGTTATCTTCATTGTCAATCAGCTGGACAACGACAAGGCGGATTACGATATGTGCTATGCACAACTGAAGGAAAGGTATGGAGCAAAGGTAGTAGCGGTACAGTACCCTCGTAATGTCGGGACAGGATTCAACGAAGTGGTCGATGTCCTCAAGATGAAGCTCTATCGCTGGAAGCCCGAAGGGGGCGTGCCCGAGGTGCTTGAGATCCCTGAGGATGAGATGCCAAAGGCAATGGAGTATCACCAAGCCCTCGTGGAGGCAGCGGCAGAAAACGATGATACCCTTATGGATACATTCTTCGAGAAAGGGACCCTGACCGAAGAAGAGATGCGTGAAGGAATCCGCAAGGGGCTTGTATCAAGAGGGATGTTCCCGGTATTCTGCGTGAGCGCACTCAAGGATATGTGTGTGCGTCGTACGTTGGAGTTCTTGGGCAATGTCGTACCTTGTACAGACAAAATGCCTCCAATGCGTACCGTAGATGGCATCGAAGTTGAGACAAAAAGCGATGGCCCGACCAGTTTATACTTCTTCAAGACGACAGTCGAACCGCACATCGGAGAGGTAGACTACTTTAAGGTGGTAAGCGGGACGGTAAACGAAGGCGATGATCTCGTAAATCCTAATAGAAACAGTCGTGAAAGGCTGGCACAGATCTTCGTACCCGCGGGACAAAACCGCGAGAAGATCACAACACTGAAAGCAGGAGATATAGGTGCGGCAGTGAAACTAAAGGATATACGTCTCGGTAATTCGCTCAATGAGAAAGGGTGCGAGTGGATCTATCCACCGCTAACCTTCCCCGAGCCAAAGTATCGCAGAGCCATACATCCCGTAAACGAAAGCGATGCGGAAAAGCTAAGCGAAGTGCTCAATCGTATGCACAGCGAAGACCCTACCTGGATCGTGGAGCAGTCCAAAGAGCTTCGTCAACAGATCGTGTACGGACAAGGGGAGTTCCACTTGCGTACATTGAAGTGGCGTCTTGAGAATAACGACAAGATCCAGATCCGCTTTGAAGAGCCTCGCATACCGTATCGTGAAACCATCACCAAGGCTACCCGTGCCGATTATAGGCACAAGAAGCAGTCGGGAGGTGCGGGACAGTTCGGCGAAGTTCACCTGATCGTAGAGCCATATGTCGAGGGAGCTCCGGTCCCCGCATCGTACAAGTTCGGCAATCAGGAGTTTAAGATTACAGCTCGTGATACGCAAGAGGTATCTCTCGATTGGGGTGGTAAGCTCGTATTTATCAATAGTATCGTAGGCGGTGCCATAGACACAAGATTCCTGCCTGCGATCCTCAAAGGTATCATGTCACGTATGGAGCAAGGTCCACTTACGGGATCATACGCACGTGACGTGAGAGTGATCGTGTACGATGGCAAGATGCACCCTGTGGATAGTAACGAAGTTTCGTTTATGCTTGCGGGGCGTAATGCGTTCAGCCAGGCATTCCGTGAAGCAAATCCCAAGATCCTTGAGCCGGTGTATAACGTTCAGGTCAGTGTCCCTGCCGAATTTATGGGAGATGTGATGAGCGACCTGCAAGGGCGTCGTGCCATGATTATGGGTATGGAGAGTGCCAAGGGGTATGAGAAGATTCAGGCTTTGGTCCCACTCAAAGAGCTTTCTTCTTACTCGACTTCACTAAGCTCTATCACCGGAGGACGTGCATCTTTCACGATGAAGTTCGCTTCGTATGAGCTTGTGCCTCAGGATGTACAGGAAAAACTTCTGGCCGAGCACAAAGAAGAGGAGGAATAACCTTTCCGACATACTTAGATAGTCAGCCCAAACGGCTGTGTCATACTTCGATATGGCACAGCCGTTTTTGTTGTGCAGGTGCGGTTGGATACTTCCTCGGATTGGGACACAAATGTGTATTCAGCTCTTGAACGTTACTTTTCAGCACCCGATTACTATTTTTCCGCTCCTGAAAATTAATTTTCAGCCCCTGAAAACCACTATGGATGCGGTAGAGGGCAACTTTGTTGCGTGAAGTCATCGATAATCCATTACTATGGCATGGCAGCGTGGTATAATCGAAAACTTCCGTATATTTGCCGACTCATCCCCGCGAGACCGGCTTCACGGTCGATGTTTAGCCTTAATACGCCAATAGATATTATAAACATTAGCGTTATTCTTGCGGGTTGCGAAAAAACTTATACCTTTACCTTTATAATCAAACATACTGAACAGACTCTCATAATTATATGTACTCTAAAGACGAATTTCAGAAATTTGCGACCAAGCATCTCGGTATCAGTTCTCAAGTATTGCACGACTATTCAAATATAGTAGCGTCGGGGGGGGGATATATATCACCGAGCATCATCGAGGAGAGGCAGTTGAATATAGCACAGATGGACGTATTCTCCCGACTGATGATGGATCGCATCATCTTCCTTGGTGCACCTATCAATGACTATGTTGCGAATGTCATACAGGCACAGCTCCTATTTCTCGACACAAGCGACCCGGGCAAGGATATATCTATATATATCAATTCGCCGGGCGGATCGGTATATGCCGGATATGGGATATACGACACCATGCAGTACATAGGGTGTGATGTCTCTACAATCTGCACAGGGATGGCTGCCTCGATGGCGTCGGTAATACTTGTTGCCGGAGAAAAGGGGAAAAGGTTTGCGCTCCCGCACTCTCGCGTGATGATACATCAACCCCTCGGTGGTATGCAAGGGCAGGCCTCCGATCTGGAGATTGCAGCCAGAGAAATCCTTAGGGTCAAGAAGGAACTGTACCAGATCATATCCGATCACTCCGGCATGAGCGTCCAGGATGTAGAACGCGACAGCGACCGCGACTATTGGATGACGTCCGAAGAAGCCCTAAAGTACGGCATGATAGATAAAGTGCTCGTCAAAGAGAAAAAGTAAAGTCGGATGGCAAAAAGGAACGGTAGTAAGAAGTATAGCGAGGAAGAGAGTTGCAGCGTCTGCGGAAGACCGGAATCGATGATAAATATCCTCGTGCCCGGTCCCGTAGGCAACCTCTGCGATGAGTGCGCAACGACGGTACACAATGCGATACATCAGGCGGTCAGGATGAGCAGTAAGGCAGACGAAAACCTGCCCGAAATGCACGAAGTCCCCAAACCGAAGGAGATCGTGGAGTATCTCGACCTCTTTGTGATGGGGCAGGAGCCAGCCAAGAAAACGCTTGCTGTGGCTGTGTATAACCATTATAAAAGGTTGCTGCATGGGAGAGACTCAAAGGATGATAATATAGAGCTTGATAAGAGTAATATCATCATCGTGGGACCTACCGGTACAGGTAAGACGCTCTTGGCTAAAACCGTCTCGAAACTCCTGAAAGTCCCCTTTACGATAGTAGATGCCACAGTCTTCACACAAGCGGGCTATGTGGGGGAGGATGTCGAAAGTATCCTGACTCGACTCCTGCAAGCCGCCGACTACAACGTAGAGGCCGCAGAGCGAGGTATCGTCTTTATCGATGAAATAGATAAGATCGCCCGTAAAGGGGATAACCCTTCCATCACAAGAGATGTGAGTGGAGAGGGGGTGCAACAGAGCCTTCTCAAACTCCTTGAGGGAACAGATGTCAATGTGCCACCGCAAGGCGGGCGTAAACATCCGGAACAGAAGATGATCGTTGTGAATACCGAAAACATTCTTTTCATCTGCGGAGGAGCATTCGATGGGATAGAACGCAAGATCGCTCAACGTCTCAATACCCGTATGGTCGGATATACAGCCGGGAAGAATGCCAAGGACATAGCAAAGGATGAGCTGCTGAAGTATGTGACACCGTCAGACTTGAAGTCGTTCGGCCTTATCCCCGAAATCATTGGGCGCCTTCCGGTGCTTACATATCTTAGTCCTCTCGATAGGGATACCCTCAAATCAATCTTGACGGCTCCCCGAAATGCAATCTCCAAACAGTATGAAAAACTGATGCAGATGGATGGCGTGTCGCTGAGGATAGACGATGAAGTCTATGACTTTATCGTAGACAAGGCTCAGGAGTACAAGATAGGGGCACGAGGATTGCGGTCGATCTTTGAGAGTATTATGATGGATGCGATGTACGAGATACCATCTTCGGATGTCACCTCACTACACATCACAAAAGAATATGCGGAAAAACATTTTAGGCATTCCGACATCCAACATATTGTAAATACACAATGAAATATCTAACTTAGAAGATAGATTACGATACTATCTATCTCTCTAAGCACTATGGGACGTACAGAGTTACTACACGATAGGCTGAAACATTACTTTGGATTCAATGCATTCAAAGGGAAGCAGCAACAGATCATCGAGAATATCCTGGATGGTCGTGATACGTTCGTGCTGATGCCTACGGGCGGAGGTAAGTCTCTGTGCTACCAGCTGCCGGCATTGATGCTGGAAGGTACGGCAGTCATCATATCACCTCTGATTGCTCTCATGAAGAATCAGGTGGACGCCATCCGACAGCATACGGAAAATGACTCGGTGGCACACTTTATCAACTCCTCTCTTAGTAAATCTGCATTGGATCAGGTACGGGAGGACTTGAGATCGGGAGCGACCAAATTGCTATACGTAGCACCTGAGTCTCTCACTAAGCAAGAGAACATCGATCTCCTGAAGACGCTTAAAGTGTCGTTCTATGCAGTGGATGAGGCTCACTGTATATCGGAATGGGGGCATGACTTCCGACCCGAATACAGACGCATCAGGGAGATTGTCGATGAGATTTACAGGCGTCCGATGATAGCACTGACGGCTACGGCAACACCGACGGTACAGTGCGACATTCAGAAGAACCTTGGGATGAGGGATGCAGATGTATTCAGTAGTTCGTTCAATAGGGAAAATCTTTACTACGAGGTACGACCCAAGGGGCAGGATGTGGATAAAGAGATCATAAGGTTCATAAAAAGCAATCCCGGGAAAAACGGTATCATATATTGTATGAGCCGCACAAAGGTTAACGAGTTTACGGAAATCCTGAAAGCAAATGGTATAAAAGCACAGGCATACCATGCAGGGCTGGACTCGACTCAACGCTCTGAAAGTCAGGATGCATTTATCAATGAAGATATTGATGTCATAGTGGCAACCATAGCCTTTGGGATGGGGATAGATAAACCTGACGTACGCTTTGTCATCCATTACGATATCCCGAAGAGTTTGGAAGGCTACTATCAGGAGACCGGACGCGCAGGTCGCGACGGAGGGGAAGGGATATGTATAGCGTTCTATTGTGACAAGGACCTACAGAAGTTGGATAAATTCTTGCACAATAAGAACAAAAACAATAACGAAAGGGAAATAGGTCGTCAGCTCCTAATGGAAACATCCGGATACGCTCGGACATCTATCTGCAGGAGAAAGTATCTTCTCCATTACTTTGGCGAGACATACGAGTACGATAATTGTAATAACTGCGATAACTGTAAGAATAAACGAAGAAAAGTGGAAGCAAAAGAGACTCTACTTAGTATATTGGAGGGAATAAATGTCCTCAAAGAAAAAGTGAAAACTGAGTATCTGATAGAATTCTTACTCGGGAAAAAGACTTCTGATATCGAAACATTTAAGCATGACGAACTGGATGAATTCGGTAGCTGTCAGGATGTTTCGGCTGATGTGCTCGATATCATACTAAGGGAAGCCATGATCAGTGGCTATATCGATAAGAATATAGAGAAGTTCGGAATTCTAAAACTAACGAAAAAGGGTAAGAGTTTCATCAAGTCTCCATCTTCATTCAAGATCTCACTTCCGGATGATGACGAAGATGAACAGATAGAAGAGGTCAAAGGTGGAGGTAATGTAGGGGGGGGGGCTACCGATCCTCAACTATTTTCAATCTTGAAAGATCTCCGAAAGAAGATGTCAAAGAAATTGGATTTACCGCCTTATGTCATTTTCCAAGAGCAAAGTCTTCAAGATATGGCTACGTTCTATCCCGTAACACTTACGGAATTGCAAAACATCTCTGGGGTAGGACAGAATAAGGCTCAGAAGTTCGGGGAGGAGTTTGTCCGTGTTATTGAGGAGTATGTTCGTGAAAATGAAATCGAAAGACCCGAAGATATCCGTATCCGTACCGTACCGAATAAGTCAAAACTCAAGGTAGCCATAGTACAGCTTATCGACCGTAAAGTGTCTTTGGAGGATATCGCCAACAAATATGACTTGGACTTCAACGAACTTTTAGACGAGATTGAGGCAATCGTTTATAGTGGCACGAAGATAAACTTGAACTATTTCATTAAGGATGTTATGGATGATGAGCACATCGATGAGATATACGACTACTTCAAGACATCGACTACGGACAACCTTGAAAGTGCTCTCGATCATCTCGGGCCCGAATACGAAGAGGAAGATATCCGACTTGTTCGCATCAAGTTCCTGTCGGAGATGGCAAATTAATCCTTCCTATCTGTGTTTGTAATAGTATCATGAGGTCATCATCACGTATTGATATGAGAGCCCTATTA
Source organism: Porphyromonas sp. (assembly GCA_041791495.1). GTDB lineage: Bacteria > Bacteroidota > Bacteroidia > Bacteroidales > Porphyromonadaceae > Porphyromonas_A. Next base: position 748 of record JBHBLB010000063.1, on the reverse strand, counting down.
GGAACTAAGTTTGGAGCATTGCTTTTGGGGGTATTGCTTTTACCGAGTTGTACTCAGGATAGAAGTATAGAGTTGAATTCTTTCCTCGAGTGGCAATCTTGTGAGGACAGTATAACTTACATATTACCGTCCGTGAAAGAGATGGCTCATATAGATACCAACGATGCATACGGTCCTTTTTGTTCCGTTAAAGTTCGTCTATGTTATCCGGTATCGGTCAATAAAAGGACCGATGAAGTAGCAGATAGTCTTCGCAGATTTATATATCGTACTGTCTTAGGGTTGCAAAATGATGGTGAGGAGACTCCGGAGCAGATGCTTGCTCTGTACCAAAAGCAAAGAATAGATACCTATATTGATAATAGGGCAGACCTAACACAAGCAATCTTTGAAGACGGGCAGTTTATCAGTCTATATACATCTTCATCTACGTTGGACAGCGAGCTTATATATGACAGACAGAATATCATTTCTTACGGAGTGGAATCCTGGTCGTATGAAGGTGGGGCACATGGATTATATGGTACGACATTCTATAACTATGACTTGTGGAATAATTGTCGTCTCACTACGGAAATGTTCTTCAACATGAGTGAAGCTGATGCTATCTCTAAGCTAATCGTAAATGGATTAGTCAAGACATTTGAAGTGGAAGATACCGATGAACTAGAGGCTATTGGTATTTACAATGTTGAAGAAGTATCTGTGACAGACAACTTCACATTTACTCCTGATGGTGTAAAATTCC
>JBHBLB010000062.1:0-18526 GCA_041791495.1 Porphyromonas sp. | reverse complement strand
GCACTGTCGCTCAGATCCACAGCTTCCACGGTAGATGACACGAACGAGCGAGCCATCGAAAGGGCCAGGCAGCCGCTTCCTGTACATAGGTCAATGGCATGAAGTACGTCACGACCGTAAGCTTCACGGCGCAAGAGCTCACACAAGTACTCAGTTTCAGGGCGAGGGATCAGCACCCCCGGAGCCACACGTAGCACCATACCGTCGAAGTCTGCGTATCCCAATATATATTGTAGCGGTTCATGCTCGACCAATCTCCCCACCCATGAGTCAATGATTTTCCGGCCCTCTGCAAATTGTGTATCTTTGGGCGGACTGATCACAAGCATAGGATACGAAGAGACGAACGCTTCTTCCAGAAGTCTTTTCGCTATCTCTTCGGCTTCCTCTACGGAATAGTAATCGGACAAGCGTCGAGTGATTTCTTTTTTGTAGGACTGGATCATTCTTTCTACGTTACAAGTCTTGTGCAGACAAATATAAGATAATAATCAAGAACTGTCTTCGCGTATGTTCATGCCCAACGAAATTTTCATGAAGCGAGCACTCGGGCTCGCACATATCGCACCGCCTCAGTCGGTCAGCCCCAACCCTCAGGTAGGTGCAGTACTGGTCTACGATGCTCCTGACGGGACGCAGAGGGTCATCGGTGAGGGGTATCATGCGGTCAGAGGGCAAGGACACGCCGAGGTCGAGTGCTTGCGAAGCGTAAAGGAGTGCGACAGGAGTCTCATCCCTCTCTCTACTTTGTACGTGACTCTCGAGCCCTGCTCTCACACAGGACGTACCCCTGCCTGCGCCACTCTGATACTTAGCGAGCGTATCCCTCGGGTCGTGGTAGGGTGCGGTGACCCAAATCCACTCGTCTCAGGCAGAGGGATCGAGATGCTCAAGGCACAAGGGGTCGAGGTATATGTGGGCTTTATGGAAAGAGAGTGCCGTGAAGTCGCCAAAGTCTTTATGACCAATCAGTACTTGCATCGTCCCTTCATCACTCTCAAGTGGGCACAGAGTCGCAACGGCTATATGGATCGGCAAAGGGGAGATGGGGCAGGGAGCGGCGAAGCAGTACGATTCTCCACGCCTTTTACCTCTATGCTCGTACACAGAGAACGGGCACATCACTCTGCCATACTCGTAGGGAGCGAGACCTTGCTACTGGATCATGCCCGCCTTACCAATAGGTTGTGGTATGGATCATCCCCTGCGCCATACGTCATAGACCTAAAGGGCAAGACTCTCGACCTACTCTCCGGCTACAAAGATGCCGAACGATGGACGGTAGTGACTACCACGCCCCATCAGAGACCGGGACTACGCTGTCGTCTCCTTGCGGTATCCGATGCAGATAGGGTGCTTGAGACACTCTGCACTCACCTAATCACAAACGAACAGACCTCTCTCCTTGTCGAGGGAGGGAGTCGGACGCTACACCATTTCATCGCCACCGGATTGTGGGACGAAGCACGTATAGAGACGGCACCTTGGGATCTCCCCGAAGACGGGGTGCCGGCCCCTACTCTTCCTGGTTTCATCCCAACCGGCGCAACGACGATAGACGAGCGCCGCATCTCCCTATATCGGAACCCCTCTCCAGCGAGTCGGGACAAAGGTGCTACGCCATAATCCCGTATCTCGGTGCAATCCCTCGGTGATCTACATAGGGTTGAGAAGCAGAAAAGGCGCCGTCAGCAAAACGACTCCAACCGCATCTGAAGCAATTTTCAGGGACGGGAAACCAATAATCGGAAGCGGGGAACTAATTTTCAGAGGCAGAAAACTAAAAACCGGCAGCAGGTTACAACGTCATATCCCATAATCCCGAAGTTTGTATCCGGGCTTGAAAAGGTTTTGTACCGAACGGGCTACACCCCTCCAAACAATAGCAGAAAATGAAAGGTGCAGAGTCTCCACGCGGACACTGCACCTTTCTCTCATAGAGAACCGTCTCTTGACTGTCAGAAGTCTATGGTGACCCCTCCGACGAAGTGGATAGGAGCGGCAGGATGGTAGCCTGTCCACTCTTTCCGAACGATATCGTCGCCCGACTTCTTGTAGTAGCCCGATGCCCATCCTGTCGTCACATACTCCTTGTTGTACAGATTATTGACTTGGAACGACAGAGTAATCCTGCGTTCGTGAGCGAGAGGGTAAGTATAGTTTATCTTTAGGTTCGAGGTATAGTATGCAGGGATGCTACGCCCATCCAGGCTTGAATTGTCGAGATACTGCTTACCCACATAGTGACCGGTCAGGAGGATCTGGAGGGCATCGATAGGACTCCAACCAATGATATGGTTAAAGATGATCGAAGGACTCTTGGCAATTGTGGTACTTTTCAGTACTTCGGTCAGCTGATTGTCGCCATCCTCATCAGCTTCCACAAGTTCAAAGTCCTTGATCTTATTGGCACTCAAGGTGAGATTACCTTGCAAGAAGAGGGATCGGTGCATATCCCATGTGACAGAGGTCTCGATCCCGGCTCGGTAGCTCTTGGGGACATTGATAAGGATCGGCTCGCCCACATCGCTTATGCTTCCGCTTGCTACGAGCTGGTCTTTATAGTCCATAAAGTACCCGTTGAGGTTGAGAGCCATGGACTTATACCTGAGGTTGAGACCCAGTTCGTAGTCTATCATATACTCTGCCGTAGGCATCTTGAGGACTCCATCGGTAAACTGTCTGCTCTCTGTAAAAGACTTGCGTGTAGGTTCCTTACCCGCCATTGCAACGGACGCATAGAGTCCGGCATAGCGTCCGATCGTATGGGTGATACCGACCTTGGGAAGGAAAAAGTTGTAATCGAGGTTGTAGTCGAGGATATCCATTGTCCCCGTCTGTCGATTATACTTGTCCGATGGTCCCTTCATCGTATGGTTGATGTGACGATACATCAAGTCTGCATAGAGAAAGGTACGGGATGAGAGGGAATACTCGCCTTTGAGATAGGCAGACAGGTCGATCTTCGTACTGTTGTTGCGATAATACTCTTGGCCGGGTGTATAGGTGATAGTAGGATCAAGGACATAATCGACAGTCCCATAGTGAGCATTGGTAAAGCGATTGGCAGAGAGTCCCGCAGTCAGACGCAATGCTTCCTTGGCATACTCCAGATGTGCGATCGCTCCGTAGAAGTGGTTGTCGAGGTACTTATTACGGATGAGCGAAGTCTTTGTCTTGACATCCATCGGTGCAAGCCCGTACTCGCGGAGCCTGCGACCGGTACGGTACTCATTGGTGTACCCATACCCTTTCGTATAGTTCAGGGTCACACCGTATCGCCATTCGGGCGAAAGGATGTGCTTGAAGATAGCGTAGGTATGGCTTTGCTGATAGTTGTCCGTATTGTCATAGTACTTCGCAAGGAAGGGGTTCGCTTCTGACTCTGAGGGATTGATGTGCCCGGCACTGTTGTATCGGCGTCCGTAGATAGACTTCTCGTAGTCACTTAGACCGTTCCACGCGATCCCGGTCTTCTGTGTACCGGAGTTGTGGATGATGTCAAGGCTTGTCGTCTCGCTCCTGTGCGATGCATGTGCATAGTATGCCAGGCCATTGCCTCCCGAACGATCGACATAGCCATCGCTCTTGATCTTTGAGAGGTAACCGCTGAATGCCCAGCCCCCACCGATATGACCGGTCTCGAGATTGAGGTAGTTGCGGTTAAGTCCATACGAACCGAGGTAGGTGGCAATACGCCCTCCGGCACGAAACGAGGGACGACGCCCACGCATATCCATCGTGGCACCGAAAGCTCCTGCGCCGAATGACGAAACTCCTGCCCCTCGTACGATAATAATCTCTTCGAGCCTCGAACCATAGTCGGGCATATTTGCCCAAAAGACGGTCTGGCTTTCGCTATCATTGAGCGGCACCCCCATATTGGAGATATTGACACGTGTGGCATCGACCCCGCGAATAGAGAATGCCGTATATCCTCCCATCACGCCTCCGTCGCTCGTAACAAATAATGATGGCGTGCCCTGAAGGAGTGTCGGGACATCCCATGCTATGGACTTCTTCTCAAGATCAGCGACTGAGACACGCTCCTTGGTGATAGGAGTCTTATCGCCCGGCCGGGATCCTATGATCTCGACTTCCTTTATTTCATACTGCCTGACCGCCTGAGCTGCGGCATTCATCGTAATCGCGGCACCAAGGAGAAGTAACCCTCCTGCTCTCATTCTTATCTTTCTTGTCATAGTGATTGAACTGAAATAATGATAACTGTCAAACAATCCCACTGTCACAACCTAACAAAGGGAGGATAAGAAAAGCCCTAACCTTCGTCTTGCACCAACGAAGGTTAGGGCTTTATAGTCATTTCTCTCCAAGCGGAGAAAGGGTCTGTCAGACCTCTATCGTATAGTAAACCATCAACTTTTCCTACGCCGGCATTATCCGTACAGGTTGTAAGGGTTTATTCTCAGCTTTGACTCTTCTCGTCTCTGCACCCCTAAGTATTTGTGTGACCCGGTGGATCGACGACAAAGGTAGGAAAGAGTTTGGAATGTTACAAGTTTACTTTGGGATACATATCGTTCCACCATGTAGGATCATCCTTAAGCCACTTCGCAAACCATGCAAAAATTGAGTTGGTCCACTCGATGCGCTTAGGGACATCCAGGATAAAGTGGTCTTGATCATATACACGGATATACTCGACTTCCTTACCCAGGATCTTCAACGCATTATACATCTGCGCACTCTCTCCGTCCGGGACATTGGTATCTACCGTACCGTGCAGGAGAAGAAGTGGGGTATTGATCTTATTCGCATTGAAAAGCGGGCTCTGCTTGACATATAGGTCAGGATTGTTCCAAGGGAAACTATCTGCGCTTGCTACCCCACTGTAACCTACTCCCCAATAGCCTTCGCCCCAATAAGATGACAAAGCACTGATACCTGCATGGCTTACCGCCGCTGCAAAGATATCGGTAATGGTCTGGAGATACTGTGTCATGAAGCCACCATAGCTCGCTCCCATACAGCCTATCTTAGAGGCATCGACGAAGGGGTGGGCCGCACAAAATCCCTTGACCGACGCAACAATCTCATCCGCTGTACGCTTACCCCACGCATTAACGTGCCGTGCCGCATACTCTTGTCCATAGCCAGTGGAGCCGCTAGGATTGAGTGTATAGACAACATATCCCTGTGCCGCATACATGTGTAATGAGTATGTCCCTTCAAAATTACGCTGCACGGGCGAAGTACCCCCGTAATAATAAACAATCATGGGATACTTCTTGGATGGGTCGAAGTTGGGCGGGAGATAATAAGACCCCGGGACAACGTCTCCGTTAGGCATCGTAAAGTCCCAGGTCTGTGCCTGACCAAGCTTAATGTCTTTCAGCTTCTCTGCCGAGAGATCATATACAAGTTCTTCCTTGCCCTTTGCGTCACTGATAAGATAAAAACGGTCAGAGTTGCTTATACTTTGTCCGACATACGCTAATACTTTACCGTCGGCAGAGACACCAAAAGAGCGAACAATCTCTTCACGAGTCAATACCTTCACTATGTCCCCTGTGCTTAGGTTGATGCGATAGAGTACAACCATATCTCTGTCTTCTGCGGTAAAGTATGCCGTAAATGTCTTACGCAATGCTTCCACGCGCTCTACTGTAGGATTGAAATTACGGGTCAGAGGAGTTGCCTCTTTCGTATCCTTATTATATAGGAATAGCTGGGTGTCGTACGAATTGGCTATCATCCCCTCAGGAAGAGTACGCCCCTTACCATCAAAAGCATCGGCTGTCCCGGTGACCAAGTACTGCCCCGGCTTAGAAGTGTACATGACACTTCCTAGCTCTCCTGTCGCAGCAAACAAAGTATCTACGGTCATCGTCGTCAAGTCCAACTCAAGAAAGTCTGTCGAACGAAACGGACGACTCGTCGTTTCATAGTGACTTGAGAAGATCAACTTCCGATCATCTAACGTCATGTCCTGGTACGAAGTACTTCTAAAACCGTAAGTTATCGGCTGATGTACCCCATTACGCAGATCAAAGAGCGAAAGGAAGTAACGATCTCTATAGGTAGGTTGGCGGTCATCTCTTGACGTAAGTAGGGTTACATCCCGACCTCTTGATGGACCTGCCTTATAATCCATATAGATAAGATAGTTCCCGGATGGGGAAACAGAGAAATATCCTTCCGGAATCGAAGTGCACACGATCTCCTCTCTCATGGTCTCGGGATCGTACGTTACGAACTGCCGACCGTTATCTCTCTTACGAGTGAAGTAGAGTTTATCACTTGAAGGCATCCACCCTTCGCTAGCTATACTACCAAGAGTCGTGATTTCCTTTTTACCCTTATACAGAACATAAGATGTCTCGGGCTTACCATTAACCATAACTCTGCGAGTAAGTAAGGTATAGCGACCCGATGGAGATACCGAAACGCGCGTCAAATTTTCGCCTCTAAGCATATAATCAAGGCTAAGATATCCTTTCCCATCCGCACTTTCGGTTACCTCGCTTACTGCACGTTCGGGCACATATCTGACTCTTACCGCAGGAGTTATTCCTTCTTTTGCCTTCCCATCATCGATAAGACGGATAGTTATATCGTGAGAGGAGGGCGAAAGGGTCAGAGAAGCTACTGAGGGGGAAGCGATAGAGTCTTTAGCCATCAATGCATCTCCTTGAGTAATCATATTACCATCCAGAAATGCTCTGAAGGGATGTGTAGACTCGATAAGCAATGTTCCCTTCTCATACCCTACGCTATTAAGACGAGTACGTAGGGTTATCATATCAACCCCTTTGCTATCCTTTCTACGGATAGGTTGGAGGACGACGAAGCCATCTTGCCCGACCGAAAGTCGTTTTATATCCGAACCGACATTGTAGAGATTAGGAGTTTGTCTCAGCAAATCGTCTTGACTAAACTTCTTGCCCGTAGGATCTATACTGTCAGACATAAAAGGAGTCATGACTGTTGTGGCACCAAACAACTCATATCCCCGGATACTAAGAGTATCTCTTGGGGGGATGGAGTCCCCCGGTTGCGCAGACGCTATACCGGAACTTACCCCAAGTGCCATCCATAGAAGGAGAGATTTGGAAAATTGTCTCATAATGAGGAAGTACTATTTTGGTTATAAAATAAAGTGTCTTATAGGGTATGGGATTACTCGCCTTAGGCAATGTAAATCCAATGGTGTCGGGCTAAGCGCATAGATGGCTGCGCCCGACCCACTCATCGATGCGTACTCTGCACCGCACTCATATAGTTTGTCTTTGATATTTTTCAGTTGAGGATAACGTGCAAATACGCTTTTCTCAAAATCATTTACCACACACTCCCGCCACTCCGATACGGGACGAAGAAGAGCCACACGCAGATCATACTTCGGAAGGGTTGGTACCACACCGGCATAAGCCTCTTTAGTAGATACGTGGATGTCAGGTAAGACTAGATAAAAGTGCATACCCGACAAGTCAATATTTATAGGAGTAAGTTTATCCCCTATCCCTTCGGCATAGTGAGGGGTCGGGTTGATAAAGAAAGGGCAGTCGGCACCCAATCTTTTGGCAACGGCTCTCAGGTCGTCATCTGTCAGCGGAAGCTCAAACATCTTCCGCAACATCACGAGCATCATGGCCGCATCGGACGAACCTCCACCCAGCCCGGCACCGGCAGGGATTATCTTTCTTAAGATGATTTCTATATCGGGAAGTTCGGGGAAGTAGGTGCTCTTGAGCAAGCTATAAGCCCTCCACACCAAGTTATCTTCCCTATCGAGCGTCGTATCCCAGCCGTTATCATCGAAGCTCATTCCCCTCACAGAAGGCAAAATCTCCAGAATATCCCTCAAGGGGATGGCATAGAATACCGTCTCGAGGTCGTGATAACCATCGCTTCGTCGCCGCACGACATGAAGACCTATATTGATCTTCGCTTTCGGAAATGCGAGCATCTCTACTACCGTTACTGACTATACCATTGATCTCAATAGGGCGATCTCTTCAGCCCATATATCAGGATCGGGAGTTTCAAGGATAATCGGCATATTATCTGTACGAGGGTCACGCATAATCATCTCGAACAAAGTCATGCCCATGACCCCTTTCCCGATCGAAGCGTGCCTATCGACACGAGAACCAAGATCCTTCAGAGAGTCATTGAGATGGATACCTTTGAGGTAATTGAGTCCGACTGTTTCGTCCAGCTCTTTCATTGTCTTTTCATAGCCCTCTGCGGTACGTATCTCGTAACCTGCGGCAAGGGTATGAGCCGTATCTATACAGTACCCCACCCTGCTCTTATCTTCTACGTGGTAGATTATCTCTGCTATCTGCTCAAAGGTATGACCGAGGTTTGTCCCTTGTCCGGCAGTATTCTCTATCACAGCGGTCACCCCCACGGTTTTGTCGAGCGAAAGGTTTATAGACTCGGCGATACGTTTGAGACAGTCACCCACAGAGATCTGGTTGAGATGGCTACCCGGGTGGAAGTTCAAGAGACTAAGCCCCAAGAGTTCACAGCGTTTCATCTCATCGAAAAACGCATTACGGCTCTTCTCCAACCCATCACTTTCCGGATGCCCAAGATTAATCAGGTAGCTGTCATGCGGAAGGATGTACTTCGGGTCGAAGCCAAACTTCACGACATTATCCTTAAACTCACTGATACTTTCCTCTGTCAGCGGCTTCGGGGTCCACTGTCTTTGATTACGAGTAAAGAGTGCGAATGCGTTCGCTCCTATTTCCGCAGCATTCTCCGGTGCAAGCTGTACACCGCCGGAAGCGGACACGTGTGCACCGATATACTTATTGTTCATAATTTATGTGTGATAACGTATTACCTATATTCCTATAATCTGCAAAGCTAGCCATAATAACTAACATCCCAGCATCTCGATCAGCAAAAAGCTCCACCCGGATATGACTTATCACGGGTGGAGCCTTGTCATTACATTTTGTCTTGGAGGACAGAGGAGAAAGCCCTTAAAGACCGAAGACCTCTTTCACTTTCGTCACATAGTCGAGACGTTCCCATGTGAAGAGCTCCACCTCCTTGGTCACATCGTCTGTATATCTCGAGGAGAACGTCTTCGTTACCTTTCTCGGTGTACGTCCCATGTGACCATACTTAGCTGTCTCTCTGTATATGGGTTCTCTCAGTTGGAGACGCTCCTCTATGAAGTAAGGTCGGAGGTCAAATACCTTACGGATCCTTGCCGCTATCTCACCATCGCTCATAGAGACCCGGCTTCGACCATAGGTATTGACATATACGCTGACGGGTTCTGCCACACCAATGGCATACGCGAGCTGCACAAGGATCTCATCCGCTACCCCTGCTGCTACGAGATTTTTAGCGATGTGTCGTGCGGCATAAGCACCCGAGCGGTCTACCTTACTCGGATCCTTGCCACTGAATGCCCCACCTCCGTGAGATGCTGCCCCGCCATATGTATCTACAATTATCTTACGTCCCGTCAGTCCTGTATCAGCGTGTGGTCCTCCGATCACGAACTTACCGGTAGGATTGACGTGCAGAATGAGATCATCATCTATCATTCTGCCTATACTGTTCGGATACTTTCGTATCACTCTCGGCAATAGGATCTCGCGCACATCCTGTTCGATCTTGTCATGCATCCGTTGGTCTGCTTCGTCTTGCGATAGGTTGGCGTCGGGACATACGAACTCATCGTGTTGAGTACTCACTACGATCGTATGGATACGCTTAGGCGTACGATCATCGTTGTACTCCACTGTCACCTGACTCTTGGCATCGGGTCTCAGGTAAGGCATAAGGTGCAGTTCGTGCTTGCGGATCTCTGCCAGCTCAAGCAGGAGGATGTGTGACAACTCTATGGGTAGGGGCATGAAGCTCTCCGTCTCGTTCGTGGCATAACCAAACATCATCCCCTGGTCGCCTGCACCTTGCTCCGCCTCGGTCTCCCGCACCACACCCCTATTGATGTCGGTACTCTGCTCGTGGATGGCGGAGAGTACACCGCAAGAGTCCGCCTCAAAGCGATACTCGCTCTTGGTATAGCCGATCTCGGCAATCACATCGCGCACCACATCTTGTATATCGACGTATGCAGACGAATTGACCTCCCCCGCCACTACGACCTGACCTGTGGTGACAAGGGTCTCGCAGGCCACCTTGGAATGTGGGTCAAGAGCCAGAAAATGATCGAGGATCGCATCTGAAATCTGGTCGGCAACTTTGTCGGGATGTCCCTCTGAAACGGATTCGGATGTAAATAAGTAACTCATAGTCTTATCTATCTTTTGTAATTTAATTAGAGCAATAAATACGAACACTTGTACGCCAAATGCTGTACCACTTCACTCGGGACAGTGAACGTAGTAGCACCTGAGGCAAAAAAATCACTAAAAGAACAGAGGAGCACCCGGGAAAGTTATGTAGACCGGTGCGGTCAGACGTTTTTTAGCATTTTTATCGCGTGGTTGCAAGCATACAAATCTGTCCACGAAGTAATATATGTGGTACGGTATATAATATACCATACGTACGACGCAAAGGTACGAAGAATTATTGATTTACCGCATCGAGATGCGTTCAAAACCGATCATCCCACAAGCACCTCTACGATCCTCGGAGCATCTCTCATGGGAGCACTCTACGACACTCTGCCATCTCTTCTCGCACGGATGCAGGACCGAAAACCTCGAGGTGCACGTTACAAAGTCTGACATATCCGTATCTGAAGGTATGTTCAGCAGCGGAAAAGTAATTTTCAGGGACGGAAAACTAGTCATCAGCTCCTGAAAATTACTTTTCCGCCTCTGAACATTAGTTCATGTCAGGTTGCATAGCTTTTTCTTACGGCAAGAGTGAGAGTTCAGAAGGGAATGAGTTGCACAAATTAGCCGGCAGGAATGTTGGCAGGATAAGAGAGAAAGAGTAAATTTGCGAGGATAACCTACAATAGAAGATGGCTCGACCCTACGGCAAACTCCTATCGGTACTATTCGGTGCAGTAGTACTTATCTCATGTGTTCATAGAAGAGCGGATGAGGGCGAGGGGCATTTTCGTTCGTGGGAAAAGATAAGACAAAGCGATACTTTGCGGATAGGGACAATGACCTCCCCATCCGCATTTTTTATATATCGTGGAGAGGAGATGGGGTCGGAGTATTTCAAGATCAAGGACTTCGCGGCAAGCAAAGGACTAAGTCTCGAAATCAAGCTGACCAACTCGATAGATACCCTCCGGCATTGGGTAAACAATGACTCGGTAGATCTGTGCATCACGCCTCTCCCAATGACAAGAAGCAACGTGGAGGAGTACACATTCTGCGGGATGATCAGTACCACGTCTCTCGTCCTTGTCCAGAGAAGCGATCGGCAACCTCCCGTCCGCTCCGTCCTCGATCTATCAGGCAAAACCATCCACACCGTACGCAACAGTGCCGAAGAGCTGCGTCTCGAACAGATAGAAATAGAAATAGGCCCCAACGAAGACTTTACCATAGAGCGAGTAGATACGCTCGGGGTGTCGGACTTGCTACTTGCCCTCACACGGGATAGCATAGACTACACGGTGACGAGCCAGGAGATAGCACGACTCTTTGCGAAGTATCACTCGGGGATCGATGTAAAGACATCGCTGAGTGCACCGATCAGATACGGATGGGTGGCGAATAAAATGAATACGTCTCTGGCAGATACGCTCGACGCGTTCTTTGAAGACTATCATGCAAAAGAGAGCGACCTGGAGAGGAGCTTCTACAACTTCTTCAGAGACAAGCGGGAGGAAGTAGGCACCGCTCCCCTGATCAAAGGTGCCATATCGAAATACGACCATATATTCATCCGGGAAAGCAGACGTCTCGGCTGGGACTGGACAGTGCTTGCAGCCATAGCTTTCCAAGAGTCTACCTTCTCTGCCAACGTTGAGAGTCGTAGCGGAGCCGTGGGACTGATGGGGATCATGCCGGCAACGGGGCGGGCTTTCGGCGCAACGATGGAGCAACTCAAAGATCCTGAGGTCTCGGTACGTGTTGCAGTGGATTGCCTCTTGGCATACCGCAAAGCCTATATCTCTCTCGACGATGAGGAGGAACAGATCAAATTCACTCTCGCTGCATACAATGCCGGGCCGGGACATATCCAAGACGCCATACGGTTGGCAGAGAAGCATGGTACGCCACAGGACAAGTGGGAGGAGGGAGTGCGCAAGTATGTCCTCCTGAAGAGTAACCCCGAGTACTACAATGACCCCGTGTGCAAGTTCGGCTACCTGAGAGGGAAAGAGACGGTATCGTACGTCTCCAATATAATGACAAGGAAAGAAGCATACAAGGCCATCGTACGACAGAACGGGCCCCCTGCTCAATGACAATAATATAGAATCAACACACTTCGCTTATGAAAGTAATAAACCTATCCGAAACACATTCGTTACTTAATAGATTTGTATCCGAACTCAGAGATGTAAAGATCCAGAAGGATCGGCTAAGGTTCAAGCGAAACATCGAAAGACTCGGAGAGATAATGGCATACGAAGTCAGCAAGACTCTATCCTACAAAGCCGTAGATGTACAGACTCCGCTCGGCATTGCCACCGAACAACTTGACTGCAACGATATCGTGATCTCTACGATCCTTAGAGCCGGCTTACCCTTTCACCATGGTTTCGGCAACTACTTCGACTACGCCGAGAATGCTTTCGTATCAGCCTATCGCAAATACAAGGATCGTCTCAACTTCGATATCCATATAGAGTATATAGCTTCTCCGGCACTGGATGGCAAGACACTCATACTTACCGACCCCATGCTGGCGACCGGGGGATCGATGGAGCTGGCTTACAGGGCACTCCTAACCAAGGGGAAGCCTGCCAACGTCCACTTTGCCTCCATCATAGCCAGCCGTCCCGCTGTCGAGTATCTATCGGAACGACTTCCGGAAGATAGTACCCTGTGGGTGGCTGCCATAGACCCCGAGATAGATGATCACTCGTACATAGTACCGGGATTGGGCGATGCCGGTGATCTCGCCTTCGGGGAGAAGTTGGACTAACCCCTACTCTCTCACGCAATGTCTTCGACTCCCGATCTCGCGCTCGAGCTACTTGCCCCGGCAAAGAATGCCGACTTCGGCATGGAGGCAATCCGTCACGGTGCCGATGCCGTCTATATCGGGGCTCCGGCGTTTGGCGCACGGGCAGCCGTAGGGAACTCGACAGAGGAGATAAAGAGACTGGTAGACTTTGCCCACCTTTACGGAGTTCGTGTCAATGTCGCCCTAAACACTATACTGACAGATGACGAACTCCCCCATGCTCGTGATATAATATCCGAGATGTATGATATGGGAGTGGATGCCATCATTGTCCAAGATTATGGGCTCCTCACCGATACCTTGCCTCCCATCCCACTGCACGCAAGCACGCAGATGGATAATATGAGCGTCGAACGGATACGCTTCTTGTCGTCGCAGGGATTCGAACAAGTGGTGGTGCCTCGCGAATTTGCCCCTCCGAAGATTGCAGCGATCCATAAGGGCGTCCCGGATATAAGACTGGAGTGTTTCGTGCACGGTGCCCTTTGTGTATCGTACAGTGGCAGGTGCTATGCGGCAACGGCTTTTCACGGACGCAGTGCCAACCGAGGATCTTGTTCGCAAGTATGTCGTCTTCCATACGATCTTATCGACGGCAAAGGGGAGATATTGCAATCCAACAAGCACCTGCTGTCGATCAAAGATCTCAATCGGTCCCAACATCTCTCCGATCTCATACTGGCAGGTGTTCGATCATTCAAGATAGAAGGTCGTCTCAAAGACCTCTCGTATGTCAAGAGTGTCACTGCCCACTACCACAACCTACTCAATGACTTCATAGATAAGCATCCGGAGTTTTACCGACGTTCGCACGGGGAGGTCACGCTCGACTTCATCCCGGATATAAATCGGGTGTTCAACAGAGGCTACACCGCCTTCACACACAACGGTAGAGGGAAGGATGATCTCGCGGCATTCGACACACCGAAGTCCATGGGCGAACGAGTCGGCACAGTATCCCGTATCTCGGGAGATAGGCTTATCGTTGCCCTCGATACCGGAAAAGTGATTGCCAATGGTGACGGTCTGGCTTATCACCTACCCGAAGGCGGGACGGCAGGGATTAGGGTAAATGTAGCCGACCAAGGGCATCTGCAACTCAACGGGACAGCACCAAGCCTAATGAAAGGTGCGGTGCTCTTCCGCAACAGTGATATAGCCTTCAACAGAGAGATGGGAAGAAATACCGCAACGCGTCATATCCCTATTGTCTTTTCCCTTGACAAAGTCGATGAGGGCATACGGCTCACGGCAAGGGCATACGAGGACATAGAGGTATCGATAAGCGAAAGCGTTGTATTGGAGAAGGCAACATCAGGCAATACGGATGCATCCATACGATCGGTCCTAACGAAATGTGGGGACACCGTCTATACGCCGAGAGAGATTGAGACAGACGAAGCGTTGGCGGAGATGTTCATACCGAGAGGGATCCTGACTCGGATGAGACGAGACCTCTTACTGCAACTCGACACGGCATTGCAGGGACATGCCAAACAACAACGCCCACTCCGTCCTTGTCCAAACCACGAAGTCCCGTACCCCGAAGCCGAAGTAGACTATACCGCAAACGTATATAACCAGTCGGCTTATGACTTCTACCAGCGACACGGCAGCAATGTCACTGCTCCCGCATACGAAACAAGTCAACCCCAGGATGCGCCGGTGATGTACACACGACACTGTATACGCTTCAGCTTAGGACAATGTCCGCACCTTCAGGCATACAAGGGTACCTTTGCCGAACCATGGGTACTGAGTAGCCGTACCGGGAATGTACACATGAGGATACACTTCGATTGCAAACAATGTATGATGATGTTGTACCCTCTTTAAGTACTTAGTGCCTCAACGATTAGAATATTATTCGTAATTTTGTGGGCAAGTTGTTTTATCAATTTGTAAACACAAAAGCATTATGGCTAACTATACCGAACACGTCTCTCGCACATTTGGAGAGTACCTCCTTATCCCGGGCTTGACAACCAAGCAATGCACCCCGGACAATATCTCCCTGAAAACTCCCCTAACCAAGTATTCCAAAGGCACCGAAGATAGAGCTTTGTATCTCAATATACCGTTCGTCTCGGCAATCATGCAGTCTGTTTCCAACGACACACTCGCTATCGAGCTCGCACGCAACGGGGGATTGTCATTTATCTTTGGCTCACAGTCGGTGGCTTCTCAGGCAGAAATGGTTCGTAAGGTCAAGAAGTTCAAGGCAGGATTTGTCACAAGCGACTCCAACCTCACTCCGGAGCATACACTTGCAGATGTGCTTGCGCTGGAGAAGAAGACCGGTCACTCCACCATAGCCATCACGGACAATGGGGAGCCCAACGGCAAACTGCTCGGTATCGTAACTAGTCGCGACTATAGGCTTAGTACGGACTCCCGGGACAAGAAGATCAAAGACTTTATGACGCCGTTCGAAAAACTAACGGTAGGGAAGCTGGGTATCACACTCTCCGAAGCCAATGATATCATTTGGAACCATAAGCTCAATACTCTCCCAATCATAGACGAAAGCGGATACTTATGCTACTTCGTCTTCCGCAAGGACTATGACAGTCACCGGGAAAACCCCAATGAACTTTCAGACAAGACCAATAAGACCCTCCTCGTGGGTGCGGGTATCAATACGCGCGATTATATGGAACGCGTGCCCGCCCTCGTGGAAGCCGGAGCAGATGTACTATGTATCGACTCCTCCGATGGTTATAGCGAATGGCAATCGGACTGCTTGAGGTGGATCAAGGAGCGGTACGATATCCCCATAGGAGCAGGCAATGTCGTGGATGAGGATGGATTCCTCTACCTCGTCGAAGCGGGTGCGGACTTCATCAAGGTCGGTATCGGCGGAGGATCTATCTGCATCACTCGCGAACAAAAAGGGATCGGACGAGGGCAAGCAACGGCAGTCATCGAGCTTGCCGAAGCGAGAGACAGATACTTTGAACGTACAGGTATCTATATCCCTATCTGCAGCGATGGAGGTATCGTGCACGACTATCACATGACGCTTGCCCTTGCCATGGGGGCCGACTTCCTGATGATGGGACGTTACTTTGCACGTTTCGACGAAAGCCCTACTAAGGTTCTCAAGCTCGGGAATAACTACGTGAAGGAGTATTGGGGCGAAGGATCCAACAGAGCAAAGAATTGGCAGAGATACGATAGTGGGGGAGAAGAGGACCTAACCTTCGAAGAGGGTGTGGACAGTTACGTACCCTATGCCGGAGCGATGAAGGACAACCTCGCCATAACTCTGGGCAAGATCAAGGCCACAATGTGTAGTTGCGGCTCGACCTCCCTGCCCCACCTTCGTAAGAATGCAAAGATCACACTTGTCTCAAGCACATCTATCGTCGAGGGAGGTGCGCACGATGTGATCCTGAAAGAGTAAGTCGTCACACGATCTACCAGTGCTCCGTGCATAGACAGTACGAAATAGAAGAGACCGGTGACGGTAGTTGTACTATCTACAACGCACAGATAGAGGAGCACTTCCACTCTGCATTCGGAGCAAGGGCAGAGTCCCGGCACATATTTATAGACAACGCATTTGCGAAAGTAGCAAAAGAAAAGGTGAGCGTACTCGAGATCGGCTTCGGAACAGGTCTCAACGTCCTGCTCACCTTTCTCTATTTCTGCACCGATAAGACGGTAAAGGAGGTAGACTTCCATACCTACGAGCTCTACCCGCTTTCCGACGAAGTGACAGACGCCTATATCAAGGCCCTCCCCAACAATGCGGAACGTGCGGTGATGAGACGGCTACATGACGCACCATGGGATACTACCGTGGAGGTCTTTCCCGGCTTTTTTCTCACAAAACACAGGCAGGATGCCCGTACGATAGAGGGAGAGTACACGGCAGATGCCATATACATGGACGCCTTCTCTCCCGAGAAGTGCCCCGAGCTATGGGAGCCCGATATGCTCCGGACCCTATATCGGGCATGCAAGCACGGAGGATACCTATCGACATATTGCGCCAAAGGCTATGTCCGTCGTACACTGGCATCGCTCGGGTTCGAGACCTATCGCACGGCAGGGCCACCGGGAGGCAAGCGCGAAATACTTGTCTGTCGCAAGCCTTGACGAGTCTTTAGACAAGGATATTGTACACTCCCCGGGAGGAGAGGTCGTAAAGTAAGCAGATATAAAGGGGCAGCGCCCGACTTGAGATACTGCCCCTTTATCATTCCGACTGCATAGGAGGGAGGCGATGCCGTGAGACAATGTACTCAAGAACGGGATGAAAACTTCCCGATAACGTGATGTGAAATGATAACCGGGAGTGGAAAAGTACTTTTCCGCTCCCGGTTATCACTTTTCTGCCCCGGAAAATTAGTTTTCCGCGACTGAAAAGGACTTCAGATACGGAAGAGAGGGCTTTTATTGCAGGATCTTCAATATTTTCAATAGCGGAAGGATAAGAGAGTGTGAGAACCATTCGCCGCCCGAAATCATATCATTTCCTCCTTCGCCTCCGCACCGTAAGGGGCTCCGATCGGTTTTGCCGTGATGCCTATTTGGCGTATATTTGTATGTAACATATATACCCACAAAATGACTTCAAGTGATATTTTCGTCCCCGAGTGGGCACCTCAAGATGCAGTCTTGATAACATGGCCTACCGAACACATGGACTGGGCTTACATCCTTCCCGAAGTAGAGAGGACTTACGTCGAGATTGCCCGAGCCGTACTTCGATACGAAGCCCTGATCGTGATATGCTCCGATGCTGCACACGTACGTGAGATGATAGGTAGCGAAGGGAGATTTCCCCTCATCACTATCGGCGGAGTCGAGGCCAACGATACGTGGGCGAGAGACTTCGCTCCCCTATCGAGAGTAGGAGCAGGCGGTAAGTCCATCGTAGACTTCGGATTCAATGCCTGGGGAATGAAGTTTGCTGCCAGTGTCGATAATACGATCAGCCGAAGGCTCTATCACGACTTCGACATCTTTGCAGACGATGTCGCCTACCTCAATGCTCTGGACTTCATCTGTGAGGGTGGAGCTCTGGAGACGGACGGACGGGGCACGCTTCTCTCTACCGCCTCGGTACTCTGTGAGGCCAACCGTAATCCCAATACCTCCCTCTCCGAACAAAAGGTGCGCCTGCATCACACTCTCGGCACGCCCAACGTACACGTGCTGAACGTAGAAGCCATGGAAGGGGATGATACTGATGGGCACATAGATACATTGGCAAGGTTTTGTGACCCGCACACCATAGTATACAACTACTCCGCTGATCCGATATATGGAGACCTGGATGCGTTCAGGGCTGAAGTCGAAGCACTACGCGACCGGGATGGAGAAGCATACCGTTACTACCCCCTACCGATCCCTTCACCGACCTATGACGAAGATGGTATGATGCTTCCTGCGACGTATGCCAACTTCCTTATCATCAACGGTGCTGTCCTTGTCCCTATCTATGGTGCTCCGG
>JBHBLB010000061.1:0-24438 GCA_041791495.1 Porphyromonas sp. | reverse complement strand
TATTTCTACAACATACCGCTACAATAGTATTTTCACACCCCAAAAAGGGTATTTTCCCACTTCCCGTTATTCCAAAACCTCCATTGGGAATCGCCTCCCACCCACAGAAGACAACCTCTGATCCGGTAAAGAGCATCTCAAGATACGGTAAAAGAGAAGTCAAGATCCGGTAAAGGTGAAGGGCGAGGTCGGATGGCACTCGCTTTTGTACCCGGCAAGTCGACTGGGGGGAGGTTTACCGCTGAGCGAACTTGGTGATAGCGACCTCCTTATTCACCGTATCTATGCGTATCTCTTGTACGCCTGTGAGTCGGACACCTTTGTTATTCTCCAAGTCTATATTGTAGTATCTATATTTGTATTCATAGATGGCTCCGGTGAGCAAATCGATTCCCCAACCGATAAAGCTCGTAAGGTTGAGGACCGAGATCACATTGAACTTTCGATCAAGTGTGATGACTTGTGGCTTATATCCGTCAAGAGCAAAGATGGCTTGCATGTCGCTCGTGCTTCGGTCTACTTCCCCATGGCAGGGAGTGGTACATATCTCTACACCGTCAATAATAACTTTGGCTCCTCGGGGGTTGGAGTCGAAGTAGATGGTGTCAGAAGTCCCGGTGAAGATAGTGGCACAGCCCGATGTGAGCAATGCACACAGTGTGCAGAGTGCCGTGGTCATGATCATGCGTTTCATACAGATGGATTTGTTGGCAATGGATACAATCTTTATCATTCATTGTGAAGCAAATGTACATATTTTCCCTTTTCGCTCCACTCACATCCTGTCAACTCCGGGTCAGAGCCACCAAGATTGCGTAGGGAAAGTGATAGAGCTCTTCGTAAATTACTGGGGATGATGTATCTTTGCTCCGACAAAATCTGACACTTATCATAAAACCTTTGTTTACGAAATGGAAAGACAAGTCCAACTCGACATCATCAAGATGGTGCAACGTGAGGTCATCCCTGCCACAGGATGCACCGAGCCCGCAGCCGTCGCCCTTACGGTGGCTTATGCGGCTCATACTCTCGGCTCCATTCCTACGCATATCAGACTCGACCTCAGTGCGAACGTACTCAAGAATGCCATGGGTGTGGGGATCCCGGGATCGGGCATGATAGGGCTGCCGATAGCGATAGCACTTGGTGCGGTGATAGCTGCACCGGATAGAGGGTTGGAGGTCTTGGACGGCTTCTCTTCGGAAGTCCTCTCGACAGCCAAGGAGATGGTGGATGCCGGCATCATAGATATATGTCTCAAAGAGGGAGATGTCGATAAGCTCTATATCGAAGCGACACTAAAGGATGCCGACGGGCATGAGGCCGTAGCCGTAATAGAGCGCACCCACACTGCACTCAAGAGCTTGACTCTCGACGGCAAGCTTTGCGTCTCTACCGGCAGTGCGGCCACTACGGTTGGCGAGGGAGATGCTGTCGATGACGAAGATATACCTCTCACTTTCGATATGGTGTACGACTTTGCTACCCAAATGCCGATAGGGGAGATAGACTTTATCCTCGAAGCTGCCCGTCTCAATCGAAATGCTGCCGAGTACTCACTCAAAGGGAACTATGGCCATGGCGTGGGTCGTATGGTGCAAGGACCACTGGGACAAAAGTACCTTGGCAAGACAGCTTACACACATATGCTCACCTACACCGGTGCGGCGTGCGATGCCCGTATGGATGGAGCCCCCGTAACAGTCATGAGCAACTCCGGTAGCGGTAACCAAGGTATCACGGCAACTCTGCCTGTGCTGACCTTCGCAGAGCATGAAAAAGTCAGTGAAGAGCAGAAGATACGTGCCCTTATGCTGAGCAACCTGATGGTGATATATATCAAGCAGAAGTTGGGTCGCCTATCTGCACTGTGTGGTTGCATAGTGGCTTCGACGGGTAGTGCGAGTGGGATTACCTACCTCATGGGAGGGAGCCGTGAGCAGATAGGCTACGCCATCAAAAATATGGTAGGGAATCTCACCGGGATGATCTGCGACGGGGCGAAGCCGAGTTGTAGTCTCAAAGTATCGAGTGGCGTAAGCTCGGCTATGCTCTCCTCTCTCCTGGCGATGGAACAAAAGGTAGTGACAAGCAATGAGGGCGTAGTGGATGACGACATCGACCGCAGCATAGACAACCTCACAAGCATAGGCCGTGATGCGATGATAGAGACGGACAAGCACGTCCTCCATATCATGACGCACAAGGGTAAGCAGGCATAAGCCAGCCCATCCGCACCGTCTCCCCTCTCCTACCGAAACTTGAAACAATCATAAAAGCATCATGACGACCATAGCTGAGAGAGTCATTGACTTCAATACCCATCTGGCATACAGAGGAGAGCTCCCGGAGGGCTTCCGGGTAATGAACCCTTACCTCGACAATCCCGAGACGATGGAGGTGATGGGGAGGTTTTACCATAAGTACTATGGGGATGAGGACAGGAGGAAGTTCATCATCGGGATCAACCCAAGCCGCAACGGAGCGGGGGTGACAGGCGTACCGTTCACCGACACGAAGCGTCTCGAGAGCGTATGCGGCATACCGATGAGATCGGCGCATACGTACGAGATCTCTTCGGTGTTCATATATGAGATGATCGAGAAGTATGGAGGTGCGGAGGCTTTCTATGGAGAGTATTACATCAATTCGCCATTCCCTCTCGCCATCATCCGGGAGACGAGACCGGGGACTTGGGTCAATGCCAACTACTATGATGATCCGAAGCTCTTCGAGATGGTGAAGAGTTTCATGATCGACTCCCTCAAGAAGCATATCGCCATAGGTCTCGATGTGTCAGAAGTCTATGTCCTGGGGAAGAAGAATGCCGACTTCATCGCTCGCCTGAATAGGGAGGAGAGCCTCTTCGGTCGTATAACAGTGCTGGAACATCCCCGATACATCCAACAATACAAGTCGAAAGAGAAGGAACTATATATAGAGAAATATCTCTCCGTGCTCAAGAGAGACGGGAGACAAAAACCATCATCACGAAAGGGGAAGATATGAACAAGGGTATGGACTTAGGGACAAGCAAGGAGATTTATCTCGCACTGAAGGAGGCTTTTGAGGCAAATAGGGATGAAGCCCGTGCGATACAGATGGCTTCATATATGCGCAATCGTTTTGCCTTTTACGGACTTCAATCCGTTCCGAGGCGGGCGGTGTACCTCGACTTCCTGAAAAGGGAGAGGAAAGAGGTCCGTATCGACTATACACTCCTCGACCTGTGTTGGGAGGATGAGCACAGAGAGTTTCAGTACTTTGCGGTAGACTACCTCGACACGAAGAGGAAGTACCTGACCTACGATGACGTAGCGCACATCTCCAAGTATGCCAAGACAAAGCAGTGGTGGGATACCATAGATGGCCTGGACCGTATCATCGGGGGCATCGCATTCGTAGACGACAGGGTAGATGCTCTGATGTTGGAGTGGTCTCGTGACGAAGACTTCTGGCTGAGACGCATAGCGATAGATCACCAGATAGGCAGGAAAGAGCGGACGGATACAGTCCTGCTGGAGAAGATCATCGTCAATAACTTCGGCAGCAACGAGTTCTTCATCAACAAAGCCATCGGATGGAGTCTCCGAGAGTACGGCAAGACCGATCCCGAGTGGGTGAGAGACTTCATCGAGCGTTACGGTGAACGGATGTCTCGACTCAGTCTCCGTGAGGCAAGCAAGTACTTGTGACAGCCACCTCTTCACCATAAACATTAAGGCAATGAACATATTTACCTACCTTTTTCCCCGGAACGAGGATCGTGTCGTCCCGAAAAAGCGACGTCCTCTTATCTCAGTAGAGATCGCGTGTCTGTGTTACATGCTTATCACTGCTGGGATAGCGTTGTTCAACTTTGAGCTTTTCCCCAAGGCCAAGTATATGCTCATCAACCGAGGAGAGATATTGTTGGGGATGGCTTTCTTCTATATCCTTGATCGCAGGATACGGTCAAAGTTCACTTGGATGCTAAGGGTTCTCTTCCAACTATTCCTTCTGTCGTACTGGTATTCGGAGACGTACGAGTTTCACTACCTGTTCGACAACCTCGATCATTACTTTGCTCAGGTCGAAGAGACGATATTCGGCGGTCAGCCTGCCATATACCTCTCGCAAATCTTTGACCACTGGTGGATCAGCGAGATATTATACTTCGCTTACTTTATCTACTTCGCCCTCTTTGTCGGAGTGATACTCTACTACGCTTTGTCCGACTATCGCAATGCCGATCGTATAGCATTTGTCGTCATCTCATCGTTCTTTGCCTACTACCTTACCTATATCTTCCTGCCGGTTGCCGGGCCACAGTTTTACTTCCCTGTGATAGGATGGGAGACGGCTGCGGCAGGAGAGTTTCCCGAGGTGGGGAAGTACTTCACCACACATCCCGAACTGGCTCCGGGCCCAGGCTATCCCGAAGGCATCTTCTACCGCCTTGTCGGGATGTCCCAACAGATGGGAGAGCGACCCACCGCCGCATTTCCGTCAAGCCATGTAGGTATCACGACGATAGTCATGATATTCTTTTACTTCTCCAAAGGCGGTCGTGCCCTCTTCCATGCCCTACTACCTATATATATATGTCTATGCATTGCGACGGTTTACATCCAAGCTCACTATGCGATAGACCTGATCGCAGGGATCATTAGTGGGTTTGCTCTCTGGGGGAGTACGAACTGGATCTACAACAAAGTCTTCTATGTCCCGAAGCGAGTATAGGACCTCTCAGAGAGGATATAACTAAAAGGCGGTGCGAGACTCAAGAGTTTCGCACCGCCTTTTGCGTATAGAGATGATTCTATTTATTACTTGCTGAGGATGTCAAGTGTATCTTGAGCGATCATCAGTTCCTCATCTGTCGGCACGATCATCACCTTCACCTTGCTTTCAGGCTTGGAGAGGACGATCTCCTTTGCACGTACTTTTGAGTTGAGTTCCGCATCAAAGACGATGCCTGCATACTCCATTCCGGAGCAAGCATACTCACGAGTCGAGCCTTGGTTCTCACCAACGCCACCGGTAAATACGATAACATCGCAGCCCCCAAGGATAGCCATATAGGCTCCGAGATACTTCTTGATGCGGTGATTATACATATCCATGGCAAGCCTTGCACGTTCGTTGCCCTGCTCGATGGCGTTCTCGATGTCACGCATATCCGATGAGATACCGCTCACACCCGCTACGCCGGCCTCTTTATTGATAAGTTGGCTGAGGCCTTCCCCGCCGAGGTTCTCCTTATTCATGATAAAAGAGAGAGCTCCGGGGTCAACATCGCCCGAGCGAGTCCCCATCATCAGCCCTTCGCAAGGTGTAAGCCCCATGCTTGTATCTACCACCTTTCCGCCATTGATCGCAGCCATCGAGGCTCCGTTGCCGATATGGCAGGTCACGACCTTGGCAGTCTTGTAGTCGAGGCCGAGGATCTCGCAAGCACGCATACTGACATAGCGGTGGCTTGTACCGTGGAAGCCGTAGCGACGTACGCCATACTTCTCATACACACGGTAAGGGAGCGGGTACATGAATGCGTAAGGCTCCATCGATTGATGGAAAGCCGTGTCGAACACACCGACTTGCGGCACCTTCGGTAGCAGGTTCGTTACGGCGTCGATACCCTTGATGTTGGGTGGATTGTGCAGGGGAGCGAGGTCGATGCACTCGATCACCTTCTTCACCACTTCGTCAGTGATCAGGACGCTTTCCTTGAACGCTTCACCGCCGTGTACGAGGCGATGACCTACGGCATTGATATCGTCGAGCGAAGAGATGCATCCATACTCCGGATGAGTAAGGATGGAGAGGATGAACTCAACCGCACTCGTGTGCTCGGGCATCTCTTTTTCGAGCACAACCTTCTCACCATTGGGAAGGGTAAACTTGAGGAAAGAGTCCTTCAAGCCCAGCTTCTCTACGGCACCTTGAGCGAGAACGCTCTTGTCCGACATCTCATACAGTTTGTACTTTACCGACGAGCTGCCACAGTTTAATACAAGAATCTTCATTTCTTTTAGGTTATGTGTAAGTATCAAATTCCAGATTATTTCTTCTCCGCTTTCATACCTATGGCCTGGTTTGCCGTGATGGCTGCCATGTAGTATATATCATCTACGGAGCATCCACGGCTCAAGTCATTGACAGGAGCTGCCATCCCTTGGAGGATAGGTCCTACGGCTGTTGCGCCGCCAAGGCGTTGAACCAGCTTGTATGCTATATTACCCACTTCGAGGTTAGGGAATACGAGGACGTTCGCACTACCTGCGACCGTGCTGCCCGGTGCCTTCTGGCGAGCGACAGACTCTACAAGGGCTGCGTCGGCTTGCAGTTCGCCATCTATCTTGAGATCGGGAGCCATCTCGCGAGCTATACGTGTAGCCTCCACTACCTTATCCACACACTCGTGCGAAGCACTGCCTTTGGTGGAGAAGCTTAGCATAGCTACACGAGGCTCGATGCCACCGATTGCTTTGGCGGTGAACGAAGACGCCACCGCGATTTGCGCAAGCTCCTCTGCCGTTGGCTGAGGCATCACCGCACAGTCCGCGACGATGAGGAGACCATCTTCGCCATAACCTTTCTCTTTGACCATCATGAGGAATGCTCCTGATACACACTTCATGCCCGGGGCCGTCTTGACGATCTGGAGAGCCGGGCGAAGGACGTTGCCCGTGGTATTGAGAGCCCCTGCCACTTCCCCGTCGGCATCTCCTGCCTTTATCATAAGACAAGCGAGATAGAGCGGATCTTCGGCTTTTTTGCGTGCTTCTTCGATAGTCATCCCTTTGCTTTTGCGCATCTCGAAGAGGAGTTCGGCATAAGCCTCTTTCTTGTCATTGCTCTTGGGGCAGATGATTTCGGCCTTGTCGATGTGGGAGAGCGAGAGCTCGGCTGCCTTAGCCTTTACTTCAGCGGGATCGCCGAGGAGTATCACCTTTACGACTTTGTCTGCCAACAATCTATCGGCAGCTTTAAGTGTGCGTTCTTCCGTCCCCTCGGGGAGTACGATTCTCATTGGGTTGTCCTGTGCCTTCTTGACGATATCGTTCAATAGTTTCATAAGATAATGAGTGAGTTTGGCGTAAATCAAATTTTGGCACAAATGTAACCATTATTTGGGGAATGGGGTGAGAATATTCCGTTTTCTTTACCAATAATCTGTTGTAGAACAGCAAAAACGGCGAGACGACAATAGCCCCGGAGCCTACTCCCTCCTTCTCCCTTTTGCGTCCTCCGTAAGCAGTTGCAGTATGGGGCGCATGGACGGAGTAGAAAGAGTACCATACGACATGACGGCAGGGATGTCTCGAGATGCGGTAGCAATCTTCAGTGGATCGGGATATGAAGTGGAGATCAGGGGTTGATTTTTACTTTTCAGGAGCTGAAAAGTAGTTTCCCGCCCCCGATTATTACTTTTCCGCCCCCGAACACCTCTTTCGGTACCGTAGAGATCGGTTTTGTTGCGGGATGTCGGCACTTTCCGATCGGGGTCGGCAGCGGCCCTGCACGAAAGAAGCGTTGCCCCTCCACGCATTGTTTCGTTCGATATATAGTTTTGTGTACATTTGCGTTAAGTGATATTCAACTAAAGAAGGCATGACACCATGAAATATATAGAGTGCAAGTTTACATTTGCCAACGATACCGAAGGGATGACCGATGAGGTACGTCACGATATCCTCTCGTACAGATTGGGGGAGATAGGTTTCGATAGCTTCGAGTCCCGACCCGACTATATGCTCGGCTATGTGGAGGAGAAGGTCTTCGATGAAGGGGCTCTCCGTGAGATGCTTCTGAATGATTATGCCGATGATGAACGGCCGCTCTGGGAGGCAAGACCGATGGAAGACAAGAACTGGAACGAGGAATGGGAGCGCAACTACTTCCGCCCCCTCACGATAGATGACGTCACGATACGGGCTTCGTTCCACACCGACCCGGTGACGACCCCGATGGAGATTGTGATAGATCCCAAGATGGCGTTCGGGACAGGCAACCATGCCACTACGGCTTCTATGCTGCGACTGATCAGGGAGGTAGACCCTCGTGGGCTCTCGATCATAGATATGGGATGCGGGAGCGGTATCCTTGGGATATATGCCATGAAACTCGGTGCCGTCTCTTGCATAGCCATAGACTACGACGAGTGGTCGGTGCGCAACGCGATAGACAATGCTGTGCTCAACGGGGTCGCCCTCGACGTCCGCCACGGCGATGCATCCGCACTTGAGGATTGCCCTGTGGCTGACCTCTTCGTCGCAAACATCAATCGAAACATCATACTCAATGACCTCGACCACTACCTTCGGCATCTCACACCTGAGGGGACTTTGCTCCTAAGTGGCTTCTATCTCGATGATGTCCCTATGATAGAGGAGTCCCTTAATAGGCACAAGCGCAAGGTCGTAAAGGTACTCGAGGATAACCGTTGGGTAGGACTCTTATGTAAATAACCCCAGTATAATATGAAAAGAATGAATGTACTCAAGACCCTTTTGCTATCTATGACGCTTAGCGCATCCGTACTGATGGTGATGCCGAGTTGTAGTTCACTAACACTTATTGACGAACCTCAGAGCCTGCGCTACCTGTATTCCGAGATGAGCCGTGAGGATATGCTCAGAGAGATAAGCAAGCACAAAGTGGCTATCTACGGCACAGAGTTTATCGAAGAACGTGACGGCACTGCACTCGAGCGGTATATCTTCCGCTTCCCGACCCGGGCAGATGGTCGTCTGATAGGGTATGACTGGGTTACCGTAACACTAAGAAACGGGCGACTCGTAGAGAAGTTACATCGCTTCGAAGCCTATTATCCCAACCCATTCACCAAGAGCCAAACTCAGCCCTCTTCGGGAAGTAAATGAAACTCTACCGACGCTGCTCTCCCTATGTATGGCGACCGCTCAGACAGATGATGTATGGGGCGGGGCATGGCGTGCACTCCACTTATGCCTTTCGTCTGATTCGTGAAGTGCTCGCACAGCGTTATCCCTACTACATCGACCGATACTTGCAGGCACGGTATGCCGAAGCGAAAGGCAAAGGTGCTGATCCCGCAGATCTGCATACCGGGATGCTTTGGTACAGGATGGTGGCACGCCTCTCTCCCGGAGCGGCACTCTATACCCTCCGTAACCATAAAGAGGATATGATGGAGTACGGTAAGTACGCCGATAGTCGCATACCTCATCTCTCAGAAGTTACGGAGATCCTACCCCGGGGACAGATACTCCTATGCTGTGATGACACGGGGGGGGCTCGTCGCTTCCTCGATCACCACGGGAGAGAGAGGGAGGTCGTGGTGCTGCTGTGCGGTATCCGTGAGAGCAGAGGGTCGGAACAGGCTTGGAGAGACTTCGTGTCCGAACTTCGCAGTGGCATAGTGATCGATGCTTACGAAAGCGGCATCGTCATCAACCGAAACGACCATTTATATGTTTATAGAGGGAGTTACTGATATTTTCTAACCCAAGATAATGACATTACAAATGGATAAGATCAAGAAAAGCAAACTATATACCAAGACCGGTGACAAGGGAAAGACTTCACTCGTAGGGGGACAGCGTGTGCCCAAGTCGTGCAACCGTCTCGAAAGCTACGGCACCGTGGATGAGCTCAACTCGTTCATCGGACTGCTCATGGCATACCTCCCCACGGACGATACCGCAAACCTCGAAACCCTCAAGTATATACAACACAAACTCTTTACGGTAGGAGCTTACCTCGCTACCGACAACTCCGAGCCTTTGGACTTTGAAATGCCAAGCGGGATAAGCAAGGAGTCCATCAAACGTATCGAAAGCGAGATCGACAGACTCGATGCTCTAATCCCTCCGATGGAGGCCTTCGTGCTGCCGTCCGGGGGGAAGGCGACCTCGGCTGCGCATCTCTGCCGCGTCGTGACCCGAAGAGCGGAGCGATGTATCTACCGTCTGGTCGAAGAGGGGGCGGATGTGGAGACGGAAGTGCTCAAGTTCATCAACCGACTTTCCGACTATTTCTTCATCCTCGCACGTAATCTCGCACGTCTCGAGTCCGGTGTCGAAATAACATGGGATCAGACTTGTGTATAAGGAAAAATGTCTTACTTTTGCACCCTAAGCCGGTAAGAGTTAGCCGACTTCACGTACTAACCTATTATAATAACTAACAGATTTATGTACTGGACACTAGAACTCGCATCCAAACTCGATGATGCTCCGTGGCCTGCAAGCAAAGATGAGCTCATAGACTACGCCCAACGCTCGGGTGCCCCTCTGGAAGTGATCGAGAACCTTCAGGAAATCGAGGACGAAGGAGAGATATATGATTCGATAGAAGATATATGGCCTGATTACCCAAGTAAGGAAGACTTCTTCTTCAACGAAGAGGAGTATTGATCCTTATTTATTATAAGGCCGGAAAGCCCCTACGGTCCCGTTGATGGGACCGTAGGGGCTTTTTCGATTTAGGATGCCGAGATGCTGACAGCCAGCTGCGGGAAGGAGGGCAGGCATCTTCGAGTAAGAGGGTAGTGATTGGCGGGTGTACAAATTCTGTTGTACCCTTTCACCCTTTTTTATCACCCGTACGCTATGAAAAAGTAAGCCGGAAATTTATAATTGATATACCCACATACCAATCAAGCGTATTATGAAAAAGAACTTTGCTTTCCTCACAAGTCTATGCACTTTATCCCTAAGCATCTTTGTATCTTGCGGTTCGAATGACAAAGAACCGGAGATCCCTGCTACACAACCCTCCTTTAGCGTCAAGGCGGATGCTGCTCTCGTAGCGACACCTACCGAGACCAATCCCACACAGATCACCGTTGCAGAAGAGGGCGCATCGGTAGTACTCGCCACGACCTCGTCACACGCCGTCACGCTAAGCCCTACCACAGCACTGCCCGAAGGGTGGAGCATCACTCCGGGAGTCCCGACGGTCGCTTCGGACAAGAGCATCGTGCAAGAGTTTACAATACTGATCCCCCAGAACGGACTTACGGAGCGTAAGCAAGACTTTGTGATTGCAAACAGCAAAGATGCCGCCCTCGTACGACAATTCACCCTCATCCAAAAGCCCAAGCTCCCTATCATGCCCTTGGCATACGTGGCACAGTACAACCTCAACAAGGAGGGTACGGCATTCGTCGAGACCTATGACAATGCAGAGAATGCTCGGCATCTCGTGTCGTGGGATGAGGTTGCGAAGGCAAGCGTAGAGGGTTACCATGTGCCGACCATCAAGGAGCTTGCGGGCATCATCCCGACAGGGAGCTTTGTGCAGTTCAACCATCCCATCGAAAAGGGTCTGGACCGCAGTGAGGAGGTTGTGGTCGGAGGCTTCACGATGACCTGTATCAGCGACTACCACTCTACGGGAGAAGAACCCAAAGCATACGCCATACGCTACAAGGATAACATAAATAACCTCCGCTCCGCCTGGAAGTATGAGATCGCGTCCAACCCTTCGGGCGAAGGCTTTATACTTGTCATCACTTGTCGCTATCTGGGAAGTTCCCTTCCGGATCTGGACGTCAAGGAGCTCGCTCAGGCATCTTTCTGGAGCAATAATGCCACGAATGATGTGGTACGCTACTTCCCGGCATCGGGACAAGTCAGTTATGGCAGCAATAGAGATATAAACAAGGAAGGACACTTCTGGGCATCCGACTTGGACGAACGGGGATATCCTCAGGGGATTAAGTTCTCTGTCCGCAACGCTCAGACTTCCGATTATTATAGCAAAGGGTACGGCCACTCCGTCCGTCTCTTTGAAAATACCAAGAAATAACACAACGGACTGAGTTTTTACAATGATTGAACTCTGAAGGGTGCATCGAGAGTAATGCCTCGGTGCACCCTCTTTATTTAGTCGAAGGCGGTGGGAAGGAGCTGAAATGCGGTAAAGGAAATACTCTCGTGCGGATCGGAAGCGATGTTCCGCTCCTGAAAAGTAATTTTCAGGGATGGAAAACTAATAATCAGGGACGGAAAAGTAGTTTTCAGGCACTGAATACGACCTTAGATCCCGATGCGGGGAAGTTCCTTACCGGACTCGACAGAGCGCCCCTTACCACTCGCCCTTTTCATCGACCGAAAATGTCGCAAAAACGGTTCTATACCTAAAATTTGCGATTCCATTCGGGCATTTACGTCCATCCCTTTACCCACAATTTTTAACTGGCTTATCTGTAAATAATGTTATCTTTGGGCGAAAAGAAATGCTGGCTGTGACACATAGAAATGCCGATACAAAGTGGTTTGATGATTTATATCTCGAACACGCACAAGAGTTATATTGGATGGCCCTGGCATGGACGGATGATGTAGATCTTGCCAAGGATGCTGTCCAAGAGGCGTTCGTGTATCTGTGGGAACATACCTACGTGAGGAAAGAGGGTGCTAACCTGAGGGCGTACCTCGTCCGATGTGTACACAACTACATCACCGACTACTACCGCCACGAGCAAATCAAAGAAAAACACCGTCCCCATATCGAGGAGGAAATCAGGTATGAAACCATCGTAGAAGAGGATATGTCCGAGGAATTTCGTCGTGCCAAGGCGTTGCTTGAGAGCCTACCCGAGACTTGTCGGAAGATATTCGTACAGGCGGTGATAGAGGGAAAGAGTTACAGAGAGGTTGCAGCCGAGGCAGAAATATCGGTAAACACGGTCAAGACTCAAATCAAAATAGCCTACCGCAAGTTACGTGAGAAGGGTGGGAATATGCTGTCTTTACTCGTCATCTTATAGGATGGAAAAGTTAAAAATAAGGGTGCTTTCACCCTTATTTTTGATTTAATCGCTTTGGGAGTATATGACTGATGAACTGAAGAACTCAATATCAATATTAACTCAAAGCACCAAAGACATGAAAGGTTATCTGAATTTTGTCCTCCTCTCAGTGTTGGTTATGACACTATTATGGAGTTGTGGCGAAAAAGAAAAGGAAGTGCCGGCGACCCTCACGGTAGCTCCGAACGAATTATCCGGGATCGTCTCCCAGGGAGAGACGAAGAGTATTAAGATCTCATCGACCGGAGCATGGTCGGTCAGTGGGACTTCTTCGTGGTGTGTTGTATCTCCCGAATCGGGACCGGCGGGTGATACCAATGTCACCATCACGGTCAGGGAAAATACGGAAACGACTGAACGCACCGCAACATTGACCTTCACAAGCGGAGCTCTCAGGGAATCTGTCAAAGTGACTCAGGTAGGGGCTACCATCCTTAAGTCAAATAGAGACAAGCTCCAATACTCATATCAGGGCGGGACTCAGACAATTGAGCTTACGGCTTCGGCTGCCTGGTCTGCTGCGTCCTCGACAGAGTGGTGTACGTTGGACAAAAACTCTGGAACAGGAGACGATGTGATCAAGATAACGACTACGGAAAATGGAGAGACCTCTGCGCGCTCGGCACAAGTGACATTCACCATGGGAGCACTGAAAGTATCCATAGAGATCTCCCAGGAAGGCATATCTTTGGATGCCATCATCGCAGCGGAAAGAGCTGCCCTCAACGACTTTTACCAGAAAGCTGGAGGGCGAGACTGGGAGCGCAGTGCAGGCTGGGGTACGGATGAGCCCTTAAGCAAATGGTATGGGATCACGACAAATGATGAAGGTCGAGTGCGTGAGATAGACCTGACAGGCAATAAACTTATCGGAAGCATCAGCCCTGAGCTGTGCAAGCTGTCAAAACTCCGCGTACTGAAGTTGCAACAAAATAACTTGTCGGGAGCAACTATCCCTGAGAACTTTGGCGACCTTACCGAGCTTCAGGAACTGAACCTCGGACAGACCCTTATCGGAGGGACTCTGCCAAAGAGTATGAGTAAGCTCACAAAGCTCACGGAACTCAATCTCGAGAATAACCCTCTTGAGGGAGAATTCCCTGAGTTTATCTACGGCCTCACCGAGCTCAAGTTCCTCTCTCTCAATAGAACGAACTTCAGCGGAGGCATAGACAAGAAAATAGGAAACCTGAAAAACCTCAAGAACCTCAGTGTCGCGTTCGTCAAGGGGATGAATGGCTCTATAGACTTCATCTACGAAATGGTGAATGTGGAACGTATTTACATCAATAGTTGTAACTTTACCGGTGAGCTCACTAAGGATATAAAGAAGCTGACCAAACTCTCAAAGCTCCAGCTCTCATCCAATCAACTCACCGGAAATATCCCGGTAGAGATACTGGAACTCAAAGACTTGACCTACTTCGATATCGCTAAGAATAAGCTCAGCGGCGTACTCCCGCAAGCAATCCTCGATGCAAATAAAGTCGGCGGAGTATTTGACTTTAGTGATAAGTGGGGATGGAACAAAGTCTTTGACCAGCAAGACGGTTACGGATTTTCCAACGCTCCGGTCAAACCGGAGTAATCCCTTCTCCTTGAAATCAAGAGAATAAAGCTCAATGAACGGACAACAGCAGCCACAACAGGCCCCTAACCATCACGACCTGATCGTAAAAAGGATCTTGTCGAGTACTCACCTCTCGGAGCTCTCTCCCGAGGAGAGAGAGGTGGTGTCCTCCATAGCTCGTATGGAAGGCAAGGTCGCCTTCGACCCTAAGATCCATCTTGTGGCTCTTCATAAGGAGATCGCACGAAGGGATCAAAGGAGGAAACTGAGGTTATTGTGGTATAAGGCAACTACTGTGGCTGCTGTCGTCGTATCTTTTCTTATCGGAGCATGGTTGATATGGTTCACTCCCGAGAGCAATCTCTCGAATGAAGGACTTATCGCTGATGCTACTCAAGAGCAGACCTCTCCTCCCGATAACATCAAAGTGATACGTCACAGCGGAGAGGCTCTGGTGGTAGATAAGGAAGAGGGGATAGTTTCTCTTGATGAACTGCTGGGCGACAACTCCCAGACAATCGATAGTCCCTCTCAGGATATCAGATACAATACCATCGATGTACCTAAAGGGTATGACTTTCGTCTTACACTCAAGGATGGGAGTGTGATGATGATCAACTCCAACTCACGGGTGAAAATACCGGAGACGTTCACTTTGTCGGAGCGCAGGATAGTGATCGAGTCGGGGGAGGTATACCTGGAGGTAGCGAAAGAAAAGGATAGACGCTTCGTCGTACAAGTAGCGGATCAGGAGATAAATGTGCTTGGTACAACCTTCAATGTCAGTGCTTATCCCAAATCTCCCGTAACAACGACGTTGGTCTCAGGTAAAGTGCGTATCCATACGGCAGATGGTCAGCACATCGATCTCCGACCGGGACAGCAGGCAGTAGAGACAGAGTCCGGCGACCTTAGGGTAAATGAGGTGGATGTAACTCAATACATCGCTTGGACAAAAGGGATCTTCTCTTTCGAACGAATGCCTCTTTCAGAGATTATGCACAGGCTCTCGTCCTGGTACGACTTCGATGTCGATTTCGAAACGACAGAGTTGGAGCAATACACCTTTACGGGACAGATAGAGCGATCATATAGTAAAGAGTATATATTCAAGCTCATCGAAAAGACCACTGATATAGAAATTTCGATCAATGAATTGAATGTGGTACAGATAAAGAATCGGAAGTAAGCGTTCCGCCCTTCCGAACAAACTAAAATCATAATATGAACATACTACAACTGGTTAAGACACCCATAAAGATAGGGTGTTTAGGGCTCCTTTTGACTTTGTCGCAACCTGTCTGCACGGCTTGGGGCAATGGTCACTACTCACCTCAAAGTGAGCAGAGAGCCAAAAGCATGAAGCTAAGCCTTGAACATACAAATGCAAAGCTAAGTAAGGTGTTTAAGGACATAGAGAAGCAAACGAACTATAAATTCTTCTACAACAACGATGTGGTCAATCTTGACCAGACCGTCACAATCAAGGCTTATGATGAAGCTCTCGGTATCGTCCTGGACAGACTTTTTGGTGAGACTTATGACTATACACTTGAGAATAATCTGATTGTCCTTTCGCTAAAGAAGCAGGCTCCGGAGTCGAAAAAACTGGTCACCATAAAGGGAATTGTCAAGGATGATTTGGGTGATCCCCTCCCCCGAGCTACTGTGGCTGAGAAGGGGACAACGCACAAGACGATGACCGACCTCGAAGGACGATTTACTCTCAAAGTATCGGGAGGAAAGAGTGTGACCCTTGTTGTCTCTTTCATTGGCATGGGATCCAAAGAAGTGAAGGTGGATCCGTCTAAAGGAGGTGAGATTACGATAGTGATGGAAGAGGGAAATACGGCTCTTTCGGAAGTAATCGTAACAGGATACCAAAAGGTGGATCGTAAACTCTTTACCGGTTCGGCGGCTGTCGTGAATGCAGAAGAGACACTTCTCGATGGGATCCCCGATGTCACTCGTTCGCTACAAGGGCAAGTGGCAGGTGTATCTGTAAGCAATGTCTCCGGAACATTCGGAGCGACGCCTCAGATTACAATACGCGGCAACTCCTCAATTCACGGAACAAATAAACCGCTGTGGGTAGTAGATGGCGTAATCCTTGAAGACCTTATCAACGTCTCTGCCGAAGATCTTACCTCCGGAAACCTTTCCACGCTCCTTAGTTCGGGAGTAGCGGGGCTCAATCCGGATGACATAGAGACCTTCCAAGTCCTTAAGGACGTATCAGCCACTTCTCTCTATGGCGCGCAAGCAATGAATGGAGTAATCGTAATTACGACCAAATCCGGTACCTCAGACAAACTCAATATCAACTATACCGGTAGTGTCACTATGCGCCAAAGACCTGACTACTCTTCCTTCGACATTATGAACTCTGCCGACGAAGTTTCCATATATAAAGAACTTGTGCGTAAAGGATGGGTAGGCATCACTTCCGTGGCTGGAGCAAAAAAGTACGGTGTACTAGGAAAGATGTATGATGAAATCACAAAAAAGAACCTCGAATGGGGACCCAATGGTCTCTACAACGAGGAGTTCTTGAGCAAGTATGCAAGAGCGAATACAGACTGGTTCGATGTCCTCTTCAATAACTCCATAACTCAGCAACACTCACTCAGTGTACAGGCGGGAGGAAAGAAGAGCCGTTACTACGCCTCTCTCGGATACTATCATGATACTGGACAGAGTATAGCGGATAGAGTAAGCAAGTTCAATGCATCTCTGAAAGGAGATTTTAAGATCACTGATAACTTTAACATCGGAGCAAAACTTACTACCAACATCAGAGATCAAAAGGTCCCGGGAACAAACGATCGCCAGTTCGACCCTACAACAGGTGCATTCAGTCGTTTATTCGATATCAATCCTTTCAGCTATGCTCTCAATACCGCTCGAAGTATGCGCCCCTATGATGATGAGGGCAACTTGGAATATTTTCGCAATGAGTATGCCCCTTTCAATATTATTAATGAGGTAAACCACAATTACGTCCTCATGAGTGTCCATGACATCGCTACTCAAGTAGATCTTCAGTATAAGATACCACAATACAAACTGACATTTAATGCCACAGGATCGCTCCGTTGGGCAAATACTCTTCAAGAGCATCTGATACATGAGAAGTCGAATCAGGCGGAGTCATATCGTGCGGACTACACAGAGACCATAACCAAATCTAATAAGCTTTTATTCAAGGATCCACAAAGACCGGGATCGAATCCATATTCTATCTTGCCTGAAGGCGGCTTTTATAACACCGATGAAAATAACCTCAGACATCTCTATGGACGCTTCGTAGCTGAATGGAATCCCTCTTTTGTAGACACTCATGTCTTTAATATCCTTTTGGGTGGTGAGATCAACTATGCCAATCGCTATAACCGCTGGAACGAAGGCTGGGGATATATTTACGACCAAGGCGGTGTCGTGGTGATGCATAATGAATTGATGCGTTATCTCAACTCACAGGGACGCAAAATCTTTGGTTATACCGAACTGCGCGATCGCAGAGCTTCGGCATTCACGAACGTTGCCTACTCTTATCTCGGTAAGTACGTATTTAATGCCGGATTTCGTTACGATGGTTCGAATCAACTTGGATCGTCTCCTACGGCACGTTATCTTCCCTCATGGAATGTCAGTGGAGCATGGAACCTGAAAGAAGAACCTTTCTTGCGTGGTGTGACATGGGTATCCTCCATTCGCCCAAAAGTTTCGTACGGATATAACGGAATAATGGGGCCAGTTGCAAGTGCCGCACTTAAAGTATATGCTGAGCAGACGATGCGCCCCAGTCATAACGAGACTTCAAACTATATCCAATCTCTTCCTGACAATAGTCTCACTTGGGAGAAGATGTACGAACTCAACCTTGGGCTTGAATATGCATTCCTTAGTCATCGAATCTCTGGAGAGATAGCATACTATAACCGCAAATCTATCGATCTTATCGATCTACTCTATACTTCGGGGATTGGTGGTCAGCGCATCAAGATTGGCAATATTGGCGACATGAAGGCACATGGGATAGAGTTTACTCTCAATACGACTAATATAACCACCAAAGACTTTACATGGTCTACGGGATTGAACATCAACTTCCACACAAGCGAGATTACCAAGCTTCAGCAGACCTCTCGTATTGGAGATGCTATCTCTAATCTAGGAGCACCGATACTTGGTTATCCACAAAGGGGGTTATTCTCCGTCAGGTTTGCAGGGTTGGATAGCAAGGGGATTCCCACATTCTATGATAAAGACGACAACATCGTCTATGACATCAACCTGCAAAGTCGTACCGATCTCTCAAAGCTATTGAAGTATGAAGGCCCACTTGAAGCAAAAAGCTATGGAGGTCTTACAAATAGTTTTAGATACAAGGCAGTGACTCTTTCGTTCGGACTTGTCTACCGGTGGGGCAATGTGATACGTCTTGATGATGCGTTCTATTCGCAGTATGATGATTATAGTGCATTTTCCAAAGAGCTCAAGAACCGTTGGGTTCTTCCCGGTGATGAGACAAAGACAACTATACCTGCACTTCTCGATGTGCGGACATACGAAAAGATGGGTTTCAACAATACATATCAACTCTATAACAAGAGTACTGAACGTGTGGCTAAGGGAGATTTCATTCGTCTCAAGGATATTTCTCTTTCTTACACTCTTCCTACAGGATTGACCCAGAAGTTCGGATGTAACAACCTTAGGCTCTCACTCCAAGCGACGAACCTTTGGCTCATATATGCAGATAAAAAGTTAAAGGGGATGGATCCCGAATTCTTTGCGTCGGGAGGGGTTTCGCTTCCTATACCTAAGATGTACACCTTTACGGTGAATGCAAGTTTCTAATCCATACTATTATTACACTTAGACTTATGAAACTATCTATCACACGATACGCACATACAGCGCTACTTGCTCTTGGTTTGTCACTCACTCTTGGTGCATGCGACGACTTCCTCAGTACGGAACCCGACAACAGGCTCCAGATAGATACTCTCGACAAAGTAAGAGGATTGCTCACGAATGCCTATCCCGAGGGAAGCTGGCTCTTTGTGGAGTGGATGACAGATAACGTAGGGATGACGCTTGACAATAAACTCTTCCCTCACATGGTCGAGATTTATACCTACAAAGATGTCACAGAGAAGTCTCAAGACACCCCAACCTACTATTGGACAACGGCATACAGGGCGATTGCTCACGCCAATCAAGCTCTCAAAGAACTCGATACGAGGGGGTTCGACAACCGAGAATATGTCGATTTACTTCGCGGAGAAGCCCTTATCTGTCGCTCTTATGCTCACTTCATGCTCGTGAATCTCTTTGCGAAGCCCTACGACCCTGTTACGGCAGCTACCGATCCCGGTATCCCTTATGTCACTGAAGTGGAAGACGAACTTCTGGTCGATTACCAGCGACAGAGCGTAGCAGAGGTGTACCGTCTCGCTGAAGTCGATCTGCTTGCCGGGCTTGCCCTCAAGTTGGGTACGTCTGAACGTTACTATACTGCCGAGAAGTACCACTTCAACATGAATGCAGCTTTGGCATACGCTTCGAGATTCTTCCTCTTCAAGAAAGAGTACAAGAAGTGTATAGAATACTCCGATAAGTTGCTCGGGACGGGATTTAACGCAAGTATGATTAAAGACTTCAATAAGATTGTTGTCGGTGATGTCACACGAAATGCACAGAACTACACTTCGTACAATGACCCAAGCAATCTTATGCTTTCCAGAGTGGAGGTGTACGCTCACCCATTTTATAGCGTAGGGTACCGCACCACCATCGAGATATTCAACCAGATATTCCCCGAGTCTACCGATGTCAGGAGCCGCAACTTCTTTATGGGCAACCGTACGCGTACCGTTACTTATTCGGCAAAGCACGACTGGGCGGTCAAGGACGAAGCCTTTCCATACATGATCACAGCCAGTTTTCGTGGCGAAGAAGTCTTCTTAAATAGACTCGAAGCATACCTTTACGAAGGGCGTCTTACCGAACTCAAGTCTCAGTTCAATTCCTTTATCGCCTTGAGATATGAGACACCTATGGCATATGATTTCAAGAAACACTATGATAAATATGCGCAAGAGAGCGGCAAGACTTCAGAGGTAGACAACATCCTTGACCTTATCCTGATAGAGCGTCGTCGGGAGTTCTTTGACGAAGGGCTACGCTGGTTCGACATTCGTCGTTACAAGCTCTTACCTATTGTACATGAAGATGTCACCGGACAGACACATCCACTTACCGAAGCCAAGCTCGTCTTGCAGATCCCGGAGGATGCCATTGCCAACGGCATTGCCCCTAATCCTC
Organism: Porphyromonas sp.; assembly: GCA_041791495.1. GTDB lineage: Bacteria > Bacteroidota > Bacteroidia > Bacteroidales > Porphyromonadaceae > Porphyromonas_A. The sequence goes on along the minus strand of JBHBLB010000061.1, from coordinate 3,751 downwards.
GATAATTCATCCCCTTATATTCACTTACAGATATGAAAAAGAATATATACCATACCGGCACGCTCTCCCTCTTGCTATTCCTTTGTGGCTTACTCACATCCTGCCACAAGGAAGAGACTCCGGTGTATGTCCCAGATCCCGTTGAGGAACTCACCGATGAGATCGACAAGTGGTTTTACGACAACTTCCAGAAGCCCTACAACTGCGTAATACGTTGGAAGTGGGATGACAACTTTGTCGCTTCGAGCTATCGTGTCACTCCTCCCAAGAGAGATGTGATGATCCCCGTAGGCAATGTCGTGCTCGACTATTGGGTCGAACCGTTCTTACAGAAAGGAGGAGAGAAGTTCATCAAGGAACACTTTCCGCCCGAGATCATCTGCGTAGGCTCACCGCTCCTCAATCCTGATGGGACAGAGACCCAGGGTTATGCCGAAGCAGGGGTACGCATCACCCTGACCAATCTCAACAACTATTCGCCTCGCAATCGTGAATGGTTGCATCAACAGCTCAGTGTGATCCATCACGAATTTACCCACATTATACACCAAAAGCACGGGTTGCCTATGGGGTACGAATACATTTCCCCGGAGAGTTACACCGCCAATGCCTGGATCAATAAGGCTCCAGAGGAAGCCATCGCCCTCGGGATGGTCACGCCTTATGGTTCGTCCGATAAGTACGAAGACTTTTGTGAGCTTGTGAGTCACTATCTGATGTATAGCGAGTCGGACTTTACCAAGATGTTCATCACCCCTGTATCGCCCGACGACGGTACCAATGCCGGACGAGCCATCATTGCCCAGAAGTTGAAGCTCACGCTTGAGTACTATAAGTCCAACTTCGGGATCGAACTCTCCGATCTTCGTGACTATATCCAGACGCGCCTCAATGCCCTCATGTCCTCCTTGCCTACCGGGTCGAGCACAAAAGTCGAAGCGATGAGTCCTGCCCGGGTATCCTCTACCCTGAGCTGCGCGACCTCATGCAAAGGGCACTCTCACCACCGATAATCATCGGACAATAACTAACCTCGCATAACGATCAAGTAATATGAACAACATACGTATACTTACACTCTTTCTTTTTGCCCTGACCCTCTCTATGGGTGGATGCAAGAACGACAGCGACTACGACGTCTTCGACAAGTCGCCTGAACAGCGTGTGGCAGAGCTCAAGAGCGAATACATCCGTATCCTCTCTGCACCGGAGAATGGATGGATCGGCTACTATGGCTCCACGAATAGCAAGGGAGGCTACACCGTCCTCCTGAAATTTGATGGGGACCGAGTGAAGATCAAGTCCGAAGCCATCGACTTTATGAACGCTCCCGAGACGGAGGAGACCATCACCTACCGTATCGGGGTCAAGCAGCTGCCCGAGCTTGTCTTCGAGTCTCATGCGCTCTTCCATCGTTGGCAAGACTTTCGTGACCCTACCGTTAATATGCTGAAAGACGGAGAGTTCCAGTTCACCTTCGATAGCATCAAGGAAGATGAGATCATACTACGCAGCAAAAGTGATCTCACCGACCCTACAATTTTCACATTGAGACCTGCCAAGCCCATAGATTGGAACTTTGACGGACTCGGAGAGATGCAGTCACTCCTCTACCGACTCAACTCTGTGTCCCAACCCACTGTCACACATGTCTTCGCCACCTCCGAGGGAGAGCGGTTCGCAGAGCTCGATCCTACCAATCGCTTACTCACCATCGAGACCGAAGAGGGTAAGGCAAAAGCACACCGCTATGCCCTTACACGCAATGGAATACGCCTACTCGAGCCACTACGTCTCGGTAGCGAGACCATTACCGACTTCAACTACTCTTATGCCGAAAAGACCATCGTCTCCGACTCTCCGGGTAAGCTTGCGCTCAAGAAGAGCTCAAGCAGCGAAGTACGTTACTTCAAGCCACAGTTTGCAGACGAACTCAGAGAGCTTGCCCCCGAAGCATTCCCGGCACATAACTGGGTATGGGCGAAGAGCCCTGCACTGTCCAACGTCATAAAGATCGAAATAGTCCTCAAGAACTATACCGACCTCTACGGCTTGGAGTTCCTACCCAATCTACGCATCTTCAAGCTTATTGGCTCACAGATAGACACACGCTTCGACCTCTCTCGCAATAAGCATCTGCGCGTCGTCACGGTGCTCCTCAATCCCGAACTGACACAAGTTCGACTCGAAGGCCTTACAGAGCTTCAGGAAGTTCTGGTCACAGGCAGCCCGCTCCTGAAGTCGCTTACGCTTACTGATATACCTACCCTCAAGGAGGTAAGGGCAGACCTCAACCACCGTTCGGACTTTACACTCATCCTCAAGGGCAACCCGGCACTGCGATATGTGCGCAGCCAGCAGAACGGGCTCAAGCACCTCGACATCACCGGTTGCTCAGGGCTCGAAGAGCTCCTGGTCAATTCGGGCAATCTTCCCGGAGAGACCTCTCCCGACGACTCCACCCCGACGATTGCCGACCTTACAGGGCTCGATGCCAAGGCTATGCCAAAGCTACGTATCCTCTACATCCCTCCCTCGGCACGCTGCGGGACTGCGGTCAAGAAGTTCTACTACGACACCAAAGCAGAAGGTAGAGCTGTGACGATGATGTTCGGCCACGCTCTTATCAATACCCCGGAGAATTACCCCGACAAAGTATATACCCCCGACGCCTGCCCCTAAAGCAGCGACACTACTAAGCAGAGCCCCCTGCACGGACATGTATGAGACCGTGCAGGGGGCTCTGCTTTTTGATGGAGAGGGGAGCGGTACGGGAGATGGGAGGAAAGGGATAAATACTTTGAGAGCACCGGATATGAAGTAATAATCAGGGGAAGAAAAGTAGTTTTCGGGAGTGAAAAAGTAATGATCAGGAGCCGAAAGGCAGCTTTCCGCTCCTGATTACGACTTCGGATGCGGTAGAGATAAGGTTTGTATACGGATCTCACTCGTTTCGTATCGGATAGGGGGAGAAGCTTCGGGTGGTATTGTGCACCGCCTCTAACCGACATACGCAATGCTCTATATCGATCTTTCTTCTATTTCATGAGAGAAGCATCCTTGTCCCTTACCTATATGCATCATACGGCTTTAGTGAGGTGTTGCGGATGTTTTCTAATGTAGAAGAGGTAGGGGGCGTGCCCTTTGCTTGGAAGAACGAGAGTCCCCTACTGTCGGAATGACGGTAGAGGACTCTCGTTTTCGGGAAGTGTCAGCAATGGTCGCACTTCCGCTTCGAGACGATCGAGTTAGCGAGTAGGATCGTGTGCCGTAGGTACTGGTACTCCTCTGCAAACATGGCTGTGAAGAGTCCCGAGTCGAGATCTTGGGCTATACTCTTACTACTGCGGAAGCCTCCTCCACTCTCGATCTCCGGAGGTGGACACTCCGTGCCGAGATTCACGACGTAGAGGAACACACTATGCCCTCCATCGTTGTCATCGGTATTGTATCGGAGGAGGAACTTCGGGGTCATTCCACGAGGAAGATCTTTACGGAGGCGTTCGATAGCGATATGTCTATCTTCCCCTTCACGTATGCAGGTCGAGAAGGGCAGGTCATACTGCTTCCCATCTACCGTAGGGGCAAGCCACACCTCCTGACCTCTCACTATGGCTATACGCACTTCGGAAGTGCAGTCGCACGCATCTGAAGACGAGGGGATCGGGCAGCGGGGGCCTCTCGGACGCTTTGCTATACGTACAGCATGCGCTACCCACACTCCGAGGGTGGCGACAGGCATGACGACACT
>JBHBLB010000060.1:0-17841 GCA_041791495.1 Porphyromonas sp. | reverse complement strand
CGGCATAAATAGGATGTCACGTTAGCCCCGAAGACTTTACCGGTAAAACCCAAAGAGATTTGCGGTAAAGTCTTCGGGTTTTACCGGTAAAGTCTTCGGGGCTAACGTGACATCCTATTTATGCCGTTCCAAAGAGGGTTTTGCAGGAGGCAGACATACACATTATTTAACACGGCAAGACAAAAGCGTCCCTCGCACATAAGAAGAGCGATGTCGAAGCCCGGGGAGAGTTGCGTTGTATGCGTCTCCCTTTTTTTGTAAGTTTGTGTGATACTTTCAGTATAAAGGAGATATGAAACTTATAGGACGAAATAGCCCATCGGGTTATATGATATGCACGCTCTTACTCTTGGTTACCATCATCTTTGGGTGTGCCAACCGGGCTGCCATCGGTGGGGGGCCATACGATGAAGCAGCCCCTGTGCTGCTCAAGAGCGAACCAACGCCCAATGCTCGTAACGTAAAGAAGGGGAAAGTGGTGCTTCACTTCGATGAGTATATCAAGGTAAAGGATGTGTCGAAAAAGGTAATCATCTCCCCTCCACAGCTATCGATGCCTCGCATCTCTGCCATCAGCAAACGGGTGGTAGTAGAACTCGAGGACAGCCTGAAGCCTAATACGACCTACACGATCGACTTCACGGATGCCATCGTAGACAATAATGAGGAAAATCCGTTGGAGAACTTCTCTTATGCTTTCAGCACGGGAGAGACACTCGATACCATGGAGATCTCCGGACATGTCATAGATGCCCGCACACATGAGCCGATCCAAGGAGTGGTCGTAGGGATTCATCCCGCAGAGAGTCCCCGTACACTCTTCAGAGACAGTACATTCGTGAGGATGTCTCGTACGTCAGAACGATCGTTCTTTGTGATTAGGAATATGAAACATGGCAGTTATAGAGTCTTTGCCCTCAAGGAAACCGATGGCAACTACCGCTACGACAACCCGACGGATGGAGTGGCATTCCTCGACTCTACAGTACTCACGAGCTCGATGCCCGCGATGCGCAACGACACGATACGCAAAGACTCAATCATCATAGATACCATCATCCAGAGACCCTATACCAGATATCTACCAGACGATATAGTACTGCGTTACTACACGGGAGAGAGCGACAGACGCTTCATCAAGAAGCGTGAGCGTAAAGACTCTACTGTGATACAGCTCGAGTTCAATGCCGAGGTAAAGACTTTGCCCACCGTGCGCCCCTTGGGAGAGGCTTTTGCCTCCACTCGGGACAGTATAGGCTACATCGCAGATAAGTATGAGCCGAACAAAGTAGCCATATATCTCACCGAAAAGTCGTGGGAACAGGCGGACTCATTTGCGGTAAGCTACTTCACCATAGATAGTCTCAACCTACCTGTCCTCGTGACCGATAGCTTACAGCTACGTGTACCGAAACCCAAGAAAGAGGAGAAAAAGGAAGAGAAGAAGCCGGAAGTAGCAGTAGCCCCCAACGACTCTGTCCCGTCGGCTCCCGCAGCTGTTCCCTCCCCCTTTACCATCTCTTTCAAGCGAGCAGGCACAGGAGGGACGAGGGACTCAATGTTCTTCACCACCTCCTTGCCGATAGACACCGCTGCGCTTAGGGGCATATCGTTCTTCTCGGTCAAGGACTCCGTCCTCACCCCCGTACCCATCACACGAGTTTCTATGCTCCCGGGCAGCACCACTAAGGGATTGATCGAAGCAAAGACGGAGTACAAAAAGGAGTACGAAGTGCACTTCGACTCGCTCCTTTTCGTAGATGTGTACGGCAATCACCTGGACAAGACAAAGGTGGAAAAGTTCTCTACCAAGCAGGCCTCCGAGTTCTCGCAGTTCGAAGTGCAGGTACATGGAGTACAGGGTCCCTTCATCTTCGAGCTTCTGAGTGACAGAGACCAGACAAAGATGGTACTCTCGAGCCAAACGCCAAGCATAACCTTTGGAGATCTTGAGCCGGGGAAGTATGGTTTACGCCTTATCTTGGACAGGAATAGCAATGGAAAGTGGGACCCAGGTGACTATGATAGCGACAGACAACCCGAAGAAGTCTACTACGCTCCCAAGCTCTTTGAGTTAAAGAAGAACTGGAAGGTCAAGGAGAACTGGTATCCTCTCGCCACTCCTCTCATGAAACAGAAACCTAAGGAGCTGATCCGTACCAAGGTCGAAGATAAAAAGAAGCGTGACCTGAATAAGCGGCGTGAGGAAGAGCTGCGCAACCGCAACAGAGGATCATCTGCCGGAGGGTTCGGTGGCGGCATAGGTGGTATGCTCGGCAATATGAGGAATGGAGCATTCTAATCACTAATCGAGAGACGAAGACCTGCCGAATGATAAAGATATTTGCGGTAATCATCTTCTTGACCTCCGTTTCGCTCCCATCCTTTGTCAGGGCGGAACGACACTACAGTGCAGTTACAGACTCGCTCTCCTCGGCTTCAGGCGAGGCAATATGCCGAAGCTACGTAGATCTTCCCCTCACAGAAGGTCTCGCCATACCGATACAGTCGGCAGCAGTGTTCGGTATGATGCAGTATGGGTACGACCTCTCGTTGCGACAGAGTGCAGACCGCTATCTGCCGGGGTTCAAGAACGGTTACGACGACTATGCACAGTTCGCCCCCCTTGCTGCGGCATGGGGGCTGCGAGCAGTCGGTATCGAAGGGCGTTCGCGCACGATAGGTGAAGCTTTCGTAGCGCAAGCAACAAGTATGCTGCTCGTCACGATGGCAGTCCATGCCGGCAAACGAGGTATAGGGAGACTGCGTCCCGACGGCACGGCATACAACTCGTTCCCCTCCGGGCATACGGCAACGGCTTTTGCCTGTGCCGCTATCCTCGATGCCGAGTACGGGAAGAAGTACCCATGGATCTCCTTGGGAGGGTATGGCGTTGCGGTCATCACGGGCGTAGGGCGCATACTAAACAATCGCCACTGGGGAGCAGATGTGATTGTAGGTGCATCCGTTGGCACGGCATTTACCTATCTCGGGTATCGGCTCTCGGACTTAATCTTCGGACGGAAGCGCACCGTAAGTTCGTTCGATCGTTACGAAGGAGACGGCTCGCCGCTACTCTTCAGCATCGACAATACACGAACCTCGCTACTCTCCCCGTATGCCAACCAGCTCCTGACCCTTTCCGCCCGTATCCCGGTGCACGACCGATGGGGAGTGGTAGCAAGAGGCAGCATAATAAGTGGTAAGACGGGGCGTACCGATGAGTGGCTCAATGCCACAGCACTCCTCGGCGGAGTATCATATATGTACCCATTTTGGGGAGGGAGGGTATGGCTCGATGCAGAGGCATCGGCAGGATATCTCTCCCGGAGCGACCGGAGGGTTCAGGATGCAAGTGGGGCAAATACCTATTCAGAGAGTACACCGTTTGCCACCTCTTCTCCACTCTTCAGAGTCGGGGGTAGTGCCATGGTCATGACGAGCAATACCTTCGGGCTCCGCCTCAATGCCGCCCTCCTCCATGCTCCTGCGGTAAAGCCCCTCCAAGAGGACAGTAGAGTCTCTCGCTTCGGTTACGAGATCGGACTGAGCGTATCCTACCTCCTCAATATGAAATAAGACAAACGACAACGATAGATACATATGTGTGCCAAGGTTGCAGAGACACCGATGATGTCTCAATACAATCAGATCAAGCGACAGTACCCCGATGCCATACTGCTCTTTAGGGTCGGAGACTTCTACGAGACCTTTTCGACCGATGCCATTGAGGTATCAGGGCTCCTCGGCATTACGCTTACCAAGCGTGCCAATGGCTCAGCAAGTCATGTCGAGTTGGCAGGCTTTCCGCATCATGCTCTCGATACTTACCTGCCCAAGCTCGTAGCTCTCGGCAAACGTGTCGCCATCTGCGACCAGATGGAAGACCCCAAGCTCACCAAGAAGCTCGTGAAACGTGAGGTCACAGAGCTGGTCACTCCGGGGCTTACCATGCACGATACCGTGCTCCATGCCGGGTCCAACAACTTCCTCGCCTCGGTGGTCATCGGCGCGGGAGGCAAAGCGGGGGTGGCTTTTCTCGATCTCTCCACGGGGGAGTTCCTCACTTCGCAAGGGCACCTGGACGATATCGATAAGCTCCTCAATAACTTCAATCCCAAGGAGGTGCTTATCAAGCGCGGTACGGAGCACGAAATGGCACGATGCTTTGGCGATAAGCTCAACCTCTACCCCATAGAAGACTGGGTCTTCACAGAGGATTACGGCAGGGAGCAGCTCACGAAGCACTTCGATCTACATCACCTCAAAGGGCTCGGCATAGAGAGCCATGCCCTCTCCATCATCACGTCCGGCTCCATCCTTTACTACCTCAGAGCGACCTGCCATGAGGAGCTCGCACACATCACTTCCCTAAGGAAGATAGAGGAAAATCACTATGTACAGCTCGACAAGTTCACCCTCCGCAACCTCGAGATCCTCAATCCCATCTCTGACGAAGGGGCATCCCTGATCCGCATCCTCGACACCACACGCACCCCCATGGGGGCACGGTTGATGAAGCGTTGGGTCGTCTTCCCTCTGCTCGATACGACAGAGATAGCACGTCGCCAGAGCTGTGTGCGGGCCTTCCTCGATACTCCCGACCGATCCGAAGCACTCGACGAGTACCTTTCCGGTATAGGTGACCTCGAACGACTCTCTTCCAAGGTAGCAGTCTCACGCATCAACCCCCGGGAGATGTTGCAGATGGCTACCGCCCTTCGCCTTATGCGTCCGATCAAGGAGATGTTGCAGAGCTCCGAGGTACCGGCAGTCAAGGATCTGGGTATCGCTCTCGACCCTTGTGACGAACTGGCACGCAAGATCGAAGACAATATCTCGCCCGAAGCCCCTATCGCTCTCGGTCGAGGGAGGATCATACGAAGTGGAGTGAACCCTGAGCTTGATGCGCTCCGAGAGATCTCTGGAGGGGGAAAGGACTACCTGATGAAGATACGGGCACGTGAGGCAGAGCGCACCGGCATACCCAATCTCAAGATAGCTTTCAACAACGTCTTCGGCTACTTCATCGAGGTTCGCAACACGCACAAAGATAAAGTACCCGAGGAGTGGATACGCAAGCAGACCCTCGTGAGTGCGGAGCGGTACATCACGCCTGAGCTTAAAGAGTACGAACAGAAGATACTCGGAGCAGAGGAGAAGATACAAGCTCTCGAGGCAGAGATCTATGCCGGGTTGACGAGCGACCTATGCAGTTACATACGAGTACTGCAAAGCAATGCCGCCACGATCTCTTCGATCGATGTCCTTCACAGCTTCGCCAAGACGGCGAGAGCATACGACTACCACTGCCCGATGGTAGACAACAGTCACGTTATAGACATCAAGGAGGGCAGGCATCCCGTCATCGAACGCCTCCTGCCCGCCGGCGAGATGTACGTGCCCAACGACGTCTACCTCGACACCGAGAAGATGCAGATCATAGTCATAACAGGGCCTAATATGTCGGGTAAGTCTGCACTGCTTCGCCAGACGGCCCTCATCACCCTCATGGCGCAGATAGGTTCGTTCGTGCCCGCACGCTCGGCGCACATCGGTATAGTAGACCGCATCTTCACACGCGTAGGAGCATCCGACAATATCTCTCGCGGGGAGTCCACCTTTATGGTCGAGATGACGGAGTCTGCCGCCATCCTCAACAACCTTACCCCACGAAGCCTCATTCTCATCGATGAGCTCGGACGAGGCACCAGCACCTACGACGGCATCTCCATCGCAAGAGCCATCGTAGAGTACCTGCACGAGCATCCGCAGGGCAAGGCCAAGACCCTCTTCGCTACCCACTACCATGAGCTCAATGAGCTGGAGCAAGTCTACCCACGTATCCACAACTTCAACGTATCGGTCAGCGAGAGCGAGGGCAAGGTCATCTTCATGCGCAAACTCGTACCGGGAGGGAGCGAGCACAGTTTCGGTATCCATGTCGCCCGGCTCGCAGGGATGCCGCGCCCCATCGTGGAAAGGGCAGAAGAGATTCTGGAGACCCTCGAGAGCGCAGCCGCAGAGATGCGTGCCGGCACTGCACCAAGCAGCGAAGTGATGGCACCACCTCCCATCCCACGATCCACTACCGCTCCGACCTCAGATGCGCCCTATCAGCTCAGCTTTTTCCAACTCGACGACCCCGTACTCGGACAGATCCGCGAAGAGATCATGGGCATAGACATCAACGCACTCACACCGCTCGAAGCTCTCAATAAGCTCAACGAGATAAAAAAGGCAATCACCGGCAAGAGCTCTTGACCCTCGTGGCAAGGAGACATTACGGGTGCTCTCACCATAAAAGCAGGCTTATTCCCTCCGAGGGGGGAATAAGCCTGCTTCTCGTTTATCGACGATACCTACCCGAAGCGGGTCAGAAGTCCATAAGGAAAGTGACGCCTCCACGCACGGGGCGGTAACGGAGGTTCCCTCCATGGAGACGCATGATGTAACGAGAGAGGCTAAGCCCTATGCCGCTACCGCCTGCCTTGGTGGTGAAGAAGGGGATGAAGATGTAGTCTTTCACGTCATCGGGGATGGGGTCTCCGCTATTGAAGAGGGAGATGACGGCTCTGCCATTGTCGGCAGTATATGCCGTCAGTGTCATCTGCCCATCGGGCGGGGTCGCCTCTACGGCATTCTTGATGAGGTTGTGCAGTACCTGCATCACAAGGGTCGGGTCAGCGGTAAGTGTCTCCGGTGCACCGTCGGTCACGATATCCACAGAGATTGCTTTGCATTGCAGTTCAGGTTCGTGGAGACGTACCGCCTGTTCAAGGAGTTTCGTAAGATCGAAAGGTACAGGCTGTGGCTGAGGGACGGCGGAGAACTTCCGATAGTCCTCCACAAACCTGATAAGGGTATCGGAGGTATTGTGGATCGTCTCCACCGCTCCTATCGTGACTTCGTCCGGGGCAGGCGCATTGCGCATGGAGGAGAGCAGCACCTCAGACACGGAGCGTATGGGAGCGATGGAGTTCATGATCTCGTGGGTCATGACACGGATAAGGGCCATCCACGAGTCGGTCTCACGCCTATCCAGTTCATTCTCTATGTCATGCAGGATGATGATACGTACACTCTCCGCCTGGAGTACGACAGAAGTGCTCTCCACCGATAGGTGATGTATAGCTTTTTCGGTATGGATTGTCACGGACCTGCTCCCCTCTCCTGACTGAGCGGTAAGGGTATGGTAGAGCTCGGGATAGAGCGAGGTGAGGCGGCGCAGGTGAGTGAGGACGGGAAGGGACAGGAGTCTCAGAGCGGAGCGATTGATAAGCCGTACATGCCCTTGCGGTGTGGTGATGATGATCCCCGTAGGCACCTGCTCGATGATTACCCCAAGGAATGCCTCGTGCTGCCGCACCTCCTCGCGAGCATCTCGTATGATCTCCTTGATGCGGTTGAGTGTGCGATTGACTTCACTGTCTCCAGAAGCACGTCGGGAGGTAGAGAGCTGGAAGGAGTAATCGTTGTGCTCCACGGCCTTAAGCACTGTGAGGATGTTGCGACGCGACTTGAGGACAGCGAGATAAAGGCGAACGGTGATAAGCCCTACCGCCAAGGCACAGAGCAGGGCTCCCCACAGATACCCGAGAGAGGCAAGGAGGATGACGGACACGGTCAATAGAAGCGATAGTATGATGTATAGCGTCATATCGTCAGGCTCTTATGCTCTCCGACAAAGGTAACGAATCTCCCACACTCGGGCATCGTAAAGGGTGGAAAAAGGAGCGGTCGTGCCCTCGGGACAGTACCGCAGAGAGTGTGTACGTCCACGGGTATCTACCTCCAAAGATGCTGCAGAGAAAAGCCTCGCAACGGCATCAAAAGTTATTTTCAGGGGCAGAAAGCTACTTTCCGAGAGCGGAAAAGTAATAATCAGGGGTGGAAAAGTACTTTCCCGCCCCTGAACATCGGCTCTTGTCCCGATCCGAAGAAGTTCGTAACCGCACCCGAAGAAGTTCCCTCCGCGATATCGCCGTACTCCGTCCGGAAAGGAGACAAAAAGGGGCTGTGCCACGGTTGAGACACAGCCCCTTGAGGCACTTCGGTTCAAGTAGTGGTATCTTCCTTCTTGAACTGTCGTATATGTTTCATCAAGTCTACGGGATGATCCACTTTGCTCTGCGTGAGAGCGTGCTCTATCACATCTTTGATGTCGGAGACGTAAATGAACTCGAGCCCGGAGATATAGATATCCTTGATCTCTTCGATATCCTTCCTATTGTCCTTGCACAAGATGATTGTCTTGATACCGGAGCGTTTGGCTGCAAGTATCTTCTCCTTGATGCCTCCTACGGAAAGCACCTTACCTCGGAGCGTAATCTCTCCGGTCATCGCTATGGATGGGCGCACCTTGCGTTGCGTAAACGCAGAGATGAGAGAGGTGACAAGCGTGATACCGGCACTGGGACCGTCCTTGGGGATAGCTCCCTCGGGGACGTGGATGTGTACGTTCCAATAGTCGAAGATCTCCTTGGGGATATCGTACAGCTGCGAGTGGCTCTTGATGTATTCGAGGGCAAGGACGGCAGACTCTTTCATCACATCGCCGAGATTTCCCGTGATACTCATCTTGCCGGACTTGGACGGGCTGATCGCGCTTTCCACAAGAAGGATCTCTCCCCCTACGGAAGTCCATGCCAAACCTGTCACTACCCCGGCATACTGATTGCCTTCGTAGTGGTCACGCGTGTACCTGGGTGCACCGAGATACTCGGGCAACTCCTCCGGCTTGATATTGAAGAGCGGTGTCTCCTCCCCGGCATCGGCGATGTCGGCTACCTTCTTTGCGACCTTACGAAGGAGTGCAGCGATGCGCTTCTCCAGCTCACGTACCCCACTCTCACGGGTGTATCGCTCGATGATCTCCGCAATGGTCTTCTTGCTGATCTTGACATTCTTCTTGGAGAGTCCGTGATTTTCGAGCGCTCGTGGCAATAAGTGTCGGTGCGCTATCTCTATCTTCTCTTCGATGATATAGCCACTCACCTCTATCATCTCCATACGGTCGCGCAGAGGGCCCGGGATGTTGCCGATATTGTTGGCGGTGGCGATGAAGAGAGCCTTGCTAAGATCGTAGTCTACATCGAGATAATTGTCGTGGAAGGTGGAGTTCTGTTCCGGATCAAGTACCTCAAGAAGGGCGGAAGATGGGTCACCTTTGTAGTCTTGTGCGAGCTTGTCTATCTCGTCGAGTACAAAGACGGGATTGGATGACCCGGCCTTGAGGAACCCCTTGATGATACGTCCCGGCATCGCTCCTATATATGTGCGACGGTGCCCCCGGATCTCCGCTTCGTCGTGCAAGCCCCCGAGGGATACTCGTACGTACTTGCGATGAAGGGCATCGGCGATGGACTTGCAGAGCGATGTCTTACCTACCCCCGGAGGGCCGTAAAGGCAGATGATCGGCGCACGGAGGTCACCCTTGAGCTTAAGCACAGCAAGGTGCTCGAGGATGCGCTCCTTGACCTTCTCGAGACCGAAATGATCCTTGTCAAGAGTCTTAGCTGCGTTGGGGATGTTGAAGTTATCTTTAGTGACATCATCCCATGGGAGGTCGAGCATCATCTGAAGATACTGTACCTGGATGCCATAGTCGGGAGACTGGGCACTCATACGCTGGAGCTTCTTGACCTCTTTCTGGAATGTATCGTACACCTCTGCCGACCAGTTCTTCTCCTTCCCTTTCTTGAGCAGTTCGGCACTGTCATCCTCCTCTGTCTCGTGAAGCTCCTCCTTGATTACCTTCATCTGCTGCTGGAGGAAGTAATCTTTCTGTTGCTTGTCGAGGTCTTTTCGGGTCTTCTGCTGTATGAGGTTCTTCATCTCAAGCAACTGAAGCAACGTATTCGCCCCTGAAAGCATCCTATACGCCCTCGTCTTGAGGTCGCTGATCATGAGGAGTGCGAGCTTCTCTGTCAGATCGGTGGGGAAGTTGGTGCAGGCAAAGTTGAGCAAGCTCTCGGGGTCTTTGATATTGGTGACCGAATGGATGACCGGCTTGGGTACGTCTCCCTTATGGAGCAGTATCTTTATGACCGTCTCCTTGATGCTCGAAATGAGTGCCTTGAACTCGATATCGTCGTCGCTTGGCTTATTGTCTTGAAGGAGCTTATACGCAGCCTTGAAGAATGGTTCCTGCTGCGTCATCTCCTTGAGCTCGGCCTTCTGCTTGCCCTGTATGATGACAGTGAGGAGATCGTCCTGTACCTGCATCACACGGAGTACCTCGCCTACGGTGCCGACCTGCACAATGTCCTTCAGCTCAGGCTGCTCGACATCGCTGTCCTTCTGGGTCATCACGAGGACGTGTTTATTGGGAGCCTTGTCAAGGTAGGCAACCAGTCGCTTGGATTTATCGCGAGCCACCATGACGGGTAGCGTCACACCCGGGAAGAGTATCATGTTCCGCAGGGGGAGCAAGGGCAATTCGTCGGGCAAGGAGTCCAATCCTTCCTTGAAGTCTATATCTATGTCCTCGGGGAAAATCATAGGGATCATACCCCCGGATGTCTCATCCTGACTGAACATATCCTCATCTAAAAATATATCTAAGTTCATCTGTTTCTCCTGAAATTACTATCAATCGTTATTCCTTACGGAATAGGTCTATGCAAAATGTATGCCAAAGCCCTGACTATACCCCGACGAAGTCTCGGTAGAAGTCCAACCCCTCGATGATCATCTCCGGAGAGACATCCCGATGTATCACGGGAAGACCGGGAGCTTCGAGGAGAATATACGTTATGGTGTTGGCACTGTTCTTCTTGTCCTGCCGCATAAGTGCCATCAAGTGATCGTAGTCGTCGCACACAAAGTGTACGGGAGGGAAGCCGTCGCGCACGTATCGGCATACCTTATATAGTGTATCTCTGTCCAACGCACACAGCTTCGTCGAGAGGTATAGCGCGACAATAAGCCCTGCGGCCACGGCAACACCGTGGGGAGGAGGCGTACTGCCCCGTCGGAGGTACAGCCCTTCGAGTGCATGAGCTACGGTATGTCCGAGGTTGAGCGTCATACGTATGCCTCGATCTTTCGGGTCTTCGATCACCACTCTTTCCTTATGCTTCACGCAGGCTTCTATCACTTCTCGGGAAGGGATGCCGGGAAAGGTATTCATCACTTCCGTGTACAGCGACCCTCCTTCGAGAAGAGCGTACTTCAAGATCTCGCCATAGCCGGAGAGAATCTCGCCCTTCGGCAAGGAGTCGAAGAGTTCGGCTGCCACCATGGTTAGGCTCGGGGGATAGAATGTCCCCACTATATTCTTTACGCCATCGACATCTATTGCCGTCTTCCCCCCTATCGCAGCATCCACGGCACCGAGGATGGTCGTGGGGATATGCACAAGTCCGATACCTCGCTTGTACGTAGAGGCAACAAAACCTGCAAGGTCGGTCACTGCCCCTCCGCCTAAAGAGATAAGACAGCTACGGCGCGTGGCCCCTACCTCCGTAAGTTCTCGCCACAACCTTGCGGCAACGGACAACTCCTTGCACGCTTCGCCCGGCTCGACTATAAGAGAAGGCTCTGCCTCCAAACCGCATAAGCGAGGAAGACAGAGCCGTTCGGTCGTTTTATCCGCCAGCAAAACCACTCTGTCATACCCACAAAGAGCTATATGCTCTTGCAGTGCTCCAACAACATCGGAGAGGGATAGGAAGAGTGTCTGCGGAGGAGTCATTATACTAAAGTCCCAATTGCGAGAGGATAAAGTCGATAGCTTCGGATATACCTTCCGGCTTACGTCCCCCGGCAGTTGCGAAAGCGGGTTGCCCCCCTCCGCCACCTTGTATATACTTTCCTGCATCACGCACGAGCTTGGATGCATCATGACCCTTGGCAATAAGCCCATCGCCAAGCATCAACGTTAGGGTACACTTGCCATCATCTATACTCTTGGCAATGTATACAAAGTCATTGTCCTCCGATGCCTTTATGGCAAAGGCCAAGTCCTTTGCCATATCAGGACGCAAGGCAAACGGGACCACATACACATGCACTCCATCAACAATCTTGGGAGAGCTTAGAAGTTCGCGCTTGATACGCTCTTTACGTTCATCAAGAGCTTCGCGAAGCTCCTTACGGATTTGGTCATCTTCCGAGATAAGTTTCTGGATGGCCTGGCGCAAGTTAGGTGCATTTTGGAACAATCCTTGGAGATCTGCTACCATATCTTGCAGCTTGTAGTTGAACTCTTCTGCGCACTCAGCCGTCACCGCTTCTATACGTCTTACGCCTGCGGCTATGGAAGCCTCGCTAAGAATACGGAAAGATCCTATCATCCCTGTTGCGGAGATATGGGTACCGCCACACAACTCTACAGAGTCTCCATACCTTATCACACGTACCTCGTCTCCGTACTTCTCTCCGAAAAGAGCCATTGCCCCCATAGCCTTTGCCTCGGACATGGGGACGCTTCTTTTCTCTTCCCGTATGCGATTGGCACGTATCTCGCGTGCGACGGCCCGCTCTACCTCACGTATTTCATCGCGTGTCATCTTACCGAAGTGCGAGAAGTCGAACCTCAACACCTCATCAGACACATACGACCCTTTCTGTTCCACATGTGTCCCGAGTACGTCCCTGAGAGCATGATGTAGTAGGTGTGTTGCGGTATGGTTGGCTTCTATACGACGACGACGCTCGACATCGACTTTAGCACGAAACGTCTGTGTGACATCTTTTGGCAGTTTTGGGAGGATATGGATCGGGAGGTTGTTTTCGCGCACGGTATCCTCTACCGGGAGACTTTCGCCATCATTCGTTCCGATGATCTCGCCCCGGTCTCCTACCTGTCCGCCCATCTCGGCATAGAATGGCGAACGGTTGAATATCACTTGATAGAGATCCTTGCCCTTCTTTTTTATCTTTCGGTAGCGAATGATCTCGGTATCGCACTCATTCAGGTCGTATCCTACGAACTCAACGTCCCCTTCCGACACTTGCACCCAGTCATCGGTCTCGATGGCGGCTGCGTTACGGGCACGCTCCTTTTGCTTTTGCATCTCTACGTCGAATCCCTTGAGGTCGGCCGTAAGTCCCTTCTCACGAAGGATAAGTTCGGTAAGATCTGTGGGGAAGCCGTAAGTGTCGTACAGCTCGAACAGTACGCTCCCGGGCAGTTCGGTGGTCTTGCCCTCCATCTCCTTGGCAATGTAGTTGTCGAGGATATGGATCCCTGTTTCGAGGGTACGGAGGAACGACTCCTCCTCTTCCTTGATCACCTTGGTGATAAGCTCCCTCTGCTGAGTCAGTTCCGGATAAGCCTCCCCCATCGTCGATATAAGGGTCGGGACGAGCTTGTACACGAAGGCGTGCTTCTGCCCAAGGAACGTATAGCCGTAACGTACGGCACGACGAAGGATACGACGGATGACATAGCCTGCCTTGGCATTCGACGGGAGCTGGCCGTCGGTGATGGCGAAAGCTATCGTACGTATGTGGTCGGCCACTACGCGCATGGCGATATCCTGTGCCTCACTCGTACCATAGGGGATGCGCACGAGGTCAGCAATGGCAGAGATTATGGGCGTGAATACATCCGTATCATAGTTGGACGTTTTGCCTTGGAGAGCCATACAGAGACGCTCAAATCCCATGCCGGTGTCTATCACCTTATTCGGTAGAGGCTCAAGGTGACCGTCGGCCATGCGGTTGTATTGCATGAAGACAAGGTTCCATATCTCAATCACTTGCGGGTGATCGTTATTGACGAGCCGTACGCCTGGTACGGCTTTGCGCTCCTCGTCGCTGCGAAGGTCTATATGGATCTCCGAACAAGGCCCACAAGGCCCCGTATCTCCCATTTCCCAGAAGTTATCCTTCTTATTTCCGTTGATGATCCTATCGGACGGCAATACCTTGAGCCAGTAGCTCTCCGCTTCGTTGTCGCGCTCCAGCCCTTCCTCGGGAGAGCCTTCGAATACGGTCACATACAGACGATCCGGATCGAGCTTGTACACATCTACGAGGAGCTCCCACGCATACTCTATCGCCTCTTTCTTGAAGTAGTCGCCGAAGGACCAGTTCCCCAGCATCTCAAACATCGTATGGTGGTACGTATCTCTCCCTACTTCCTCCAGGTCGTTGTGCTTTCCGCTCACACGAAGACACTTCTGAGAGTCTGCCACTCGCGGATATTTGATTGGCGCGTTGCCGAGGATGACATCCTTAAACTGGTTCATACCTGCATTGGTAAACATCAGCGTAGGGTCATCTTTGATTACCATCGGTGCCGAAGGCACGATATGGTGTCCCTTGGAAGCGAAGAAGTCTAAGTAGAGTTGCCTTATCTGTTTCGACGTGTACATATATAATAAATGTGTTGTATGAATTATTCGTTAGACGACATAGTATGACACTATACTACAAAGTTACAAATTTATATCTTTGTCTGGGCATTAACCCCTGAACCTCAATGAAAGAAGAGAAAAAGGAGATCCGTATCGACTGGAAAAACAAGGGAGACATGAAGCTGTGCTACTCCATAAGCGAAGTGGCGCAGATGTATGGGCTCTCGGAGGTTACCCTACGGTACTGGGAACGAGAAGGGGCATTCACTCCGAGACGTACTGGCTCCGGGGGCAACAGGTACTACCACCGCGAGCACCTCATCGTGATCGACAAGCTCAACCATCTCATATACCGCAAGGGGCTTACCCTCAAGGCGGCACTCCTGCGTCTCAAGGACGAGAGCACCAGTAGGGAGATCGAGGTGATCGATCGCCTGCGCCTCATTCGTGAGCGACTGCGCACCCTCTCCGACTCTGCCGAAGAGCTACTGAAGGGGGAGTGATCGAAAGCCTCCGCCCTTCCGCACCGCCCGGAGGACACAATGGACTGCGCCCGACTTCGAGCGCAGTCCATTGTGCTTTACCCCCACCATGATGGACAGCTACACTCCGGGCAGGATCTCCCACGGATGCGGTCACAAACCTCCTCGGATCGGGACACAAAGTGATGTTCAGCCCAGGATTATTACTTTTCAGAGGCTGAAAAGTAATAATCCGTTCCGGAAAACTATCTTTCCGGAGCCGAACACAACTTTTGATCCGGGAAAAGATAAATTTTCTTGCCGTCACTCCTCACTTCTTTTCTGTACCCAAGAGGGTAAGACTTCCCCAAAATCCAAACGCAAATGGATAAATAGGCGTTTTTTTGTACAATTATGCTCAAAAAACTTTTACCTTATTTGGTCGATAACTCTAACATTTATATATTCGCTCATTAAACAAAAGGATTTGACAGTATTATTATGGTAGAGAAAGAGACCGTAAAAGGGCAAAATAGATCATTGGCAAAACGCATCCTCGGGTTCTATATCACCGGGTTCAAGGAGATGACATGGGGGCGGACGATGTGGGCAGTCATCGCCATCAAGCTCTTTATTATGTTTGCGATACTCAGAGCGTTTCTCTTCCCCAACTTCCTAAAAGACAAAGGGACAAACCATGAAGAGCGGGCAGACTATATAACCTCGGAGTACGAGCGTCGAGCCCTGGGCGACGAAGCACAGAGATAAACTAAGTACACTTAATCTATAAAAATCCAAAAGCTATGTTTGTTATCGATGACAATCTTATTGACTGGTCGAGGGCGCAATTCGCACTCACGGCCATGTATCACTGGCTCTTTGTCCCTCTGACCCTGGGATTGGGTATCATCATGTCGATAGCGGAGACGAAGTACTACCGTTCGGGTGATGAGTTTTGGAAGTCCACAGCAATGTTTTGGCAGAAGATCTTCGGGATCAACTTCGCTATCGGCGTGGCGACTGGCCTTATCCTGGAGTTTCAGTTCGGGACAAACTGGTCGAACTACTCGGTCTTCGTCGGAGATATCTTCGGCGCGCCCCTTGCGATAGAGGGGATGTTGGCGTTCTTTTGCGAAGCAACGTTCATCGCCGTTATGTTCTTCGGGTGGGACAGAGTATCAAAACGCTTCCACCTTATCTCTACCTGGCTCACCATCATTGGGGCCACGATGTCGGCTTGGTGGATACTTGTCGCCAACGCATGGATGCAATACCCCGCCGGGATGGACTTCAACCCCGACACCTTGCGCAACGAGATGACGGACTTTGCGGCCGTAGCCTTCTCTCCTGTGGCAGTCGTGAAGTTCTTCCACACAGTGATTTCGTCATGGATCCTGGGAGCGATCGTCGTCGTTGGGATAAGTGCCTGGTACCTGCTCAAGAAACGTCAGCAACGCTTCGCCATCGAGAGCATCAAGGTAGCATCTCAGGTAGGATTCGTTGCGGTCATCATCACCATGATGACCGGTCACACCAGTGCCAACCACGTATCAGAGTACCAGCCTATGAAGCTGGCTGCAATGGAAAACTTGTACGAAGGGGGCAACGGAGTACCGCTCAGTGTCATAGGGATGGTCAATCCCGACAAGGAGAGAGATAACTATGCCGACAGTACTCCTCCCTATCTCTTCAACATCGAGGTACCGAAGGCTCTCTCGTTCCTTGCCTTCAATGACTTCAACAGCTACGTACCGGGCATCAAGAACATCCTCGAAGGAGGATACACCCAGAGGGATGGCTCCATAGCTCTTTCGGCAGCGGAGAAGATCGAGAGGGGCAAGATTGCCATCACAGCTCTGGGAGAGTACCGCAGAGCAAAGAAAGCTCAAGACGAAGCCACCGCATCAGTAGCGTTGCAGACCCTGAAAGAGCACTTCCCCTACTTCGGTTACGGCTACATCAAGGACACGAAGGATCTCATCCCGAACGTCACTATCCTTTATTACAGTTTCCGTCTCATGGTAGGGCTCGGTATGCTCTTCCTCCTCGTCTTTGCATGGGCACTTTGGCGCACAAGGAAGCAAAGCGAAGCACTTGTCCGAGACCGTTGGTTCCACCTCCTGGGTATTGTCTGCGTACCACTCGTATATGTATGCTCGCAGGCGGGATGGGTTGTAGCAGAGATGGGGCGTCAGCCATGGACGATACAGGACATACTTCCGGTGAATGCCGCAGTGTCCAACCTCTCTGCCGGCTCAGTGCAGACGACCTTCATGGTCTTCCTCATCCTCTTTACCGTCCTTCTCGTTGCAGAGATCAGCATCATGTTCAAGGCGATCAAGCAAGGGCCGAAGATCGAAGACAAGCCCAATGCGTGACATAACCCCAAGTCTCACAATACACAACACATAAGACAATAAGTTATATGGAAACATATTTAGTACTACAACACTATTGGTGGTTTCTGGTATCACTGCTTGGTGCTCTACTTGTCTTCCTCCTTTTCGTGCAGGGAGGGCAGTCTTTCATCTTCTCTCTCGGGACGGACCCCGAGTCGAGGCGAATGATGGTGAACTCCACCGGGCGTAAGTGGGAGTACACATTTACTACGCTTGTCACCTTCGGCGGAGCATTCTTTGCATCGTTCCCTCTCTTCTATGCGACCAGTTTCGGTGGCGCCTACTGGGTGTGGATGTTGATCCTCCTGGCATTTGTGATACAAGCCATCTCCTATGAGTATCAAAACAAGAAAGGCAACGTATGGGGCTCCAAGACCTATCAGGTCTTCCTCCTCATCAATGGCGTACTCGGGCCCCTGCTCCTCGGTACGGCAGTTGCGACCTTCTTCACAGGTGCCAACTTCATTATCAATAAGGAGGCAATGACAGATATCGGAGCCAACAACATCATGATCTCTTGGGCTCCCTATCATGGCGTACAGCTCCATGGACTCGAAGCGGTACTCAATCCCTGGAACCTCGTACTCGGCCTTGCAGTATTCTTCCTTGCCCGTGTGAGCGGATTGCTTTACTTCGTCAATAACATCATCGACGAGACCCTCCGAGATAGGG
>JBHBLB010000059.1:0-6802 GCA_041791495.1 Porphyromonas sp. | reverse complement strand
CAGGAACGCCTTGACAAGCTTGCAGGCGGAGTAGCGGTACTCTACGTGGGTGCTCCGTCTGAAGTGGAGATGAAGGAGAAGAAAGACCGTGTCGAAGATGCGCTCAGTGCTACCCGTGCAGCCGTCGAAGAGGGGACCGTACCCGGTGGCGGTATCGCATACATCCGCGCCACGAAGGCTCTCGAAGGCTTCATCGGCGACAATGCTGACGAAACTACGGGTATAGAGATCATCAAGCGTGCTATCGAAGAACCGCTTCGCCAGATCGTTGCCAACGCAGGCAAGGAGGGTGCCGTAATAGTACAGAAGGTGAAAGAGGGCAATAAGGACTTCGGTTACAACGCACGTACGGATGAGTTCGTACACCTCTACAAGGCGGGGATTATCGACCCTGCAAAGGTTACCCGCGTAGCCCTTGAGAACGCAGCATCTATCGCAGGGATGTTCCTTACCACGGAGTGCGTCATCGCCGACGAGAAGGAAGAGAACCCGATGCCTGCTATGCCACAAGGCATGGGCGGTATGGGCGGCATGATGTAATAGTAGACCCCACATATATTACCGAGTAGCGGGACAGTGTCATGACCTGATTGTCGTGACACTGTCCCGCTCTTTTTGTGTCGAGGCTGCGATGGAGGGGTGAGGTCTTTTGGGAGAGGTGTCTCTCCCCTGCGGTCTTAAAGTTGTGGAGAACGGGATATGGAGGAGTTTTCTGCAGCCGATTATTGCTTTTCAGGGGCTGAAAAGAACCTTTCCGCGCCCGGTTATTACTTTTCAGTCGCGGCACACAATTTCAAGTGCGGTAGCGTACACCTTTATCCCCGTATCCCCACAGGATAGTAATGGGATGAGGAGAGCCGGGAGGCGAGAAGCCGGTACGCAAAGTGCAGCACGGCGTAGTAGAGGAGTACGGCAGGGAGGTCGATACCAAGCCTTATCGCCACAGGAAATGTGTCTGAAATGTATCGGGTGGTGGCGATCATCCCTTCGCAGAGGAACGAAAGGGCTTGGTACAGTGGCGCAAGGAGCGAAGTCTCGGGCAGGAGGGCGGTAAGCCCGATGAGGAGCAAGCCGGCGGGGATGATCGGGATAGAGAGGAGGGTCACGGGGATACTACTCCAGAGGAATGCCATACTGCTCTCGCCGAAGAAGTACAGTAGCCACGGGAATGCACCCAGCTGTGCCGCGACACTCACGGCAATGAGTCCGTAGAGATACCTTAGCAGAGGGTGATGAGGGCGGCATACTCTCTCGAAGAGTGGGTAAAAGAGGATGATACCCCACACTGCCGAGGCACTCAAGAGTAGACCCGGACTGCCAATCATATACGGTGCGGCGATGAGGATGAGGAGGAGCGTGAGGGCAAGGGCTTGGAGCCCGTCCGTCGGTCTGTCGAGAAGTCTCCCGAAGATGACGATGGCCGACATCAGCAGGGCTCGGACGGTAGATGCTGCCGCTCCCGTAAGCAGCGTGTAAAGGATAAGACCTCCTAGGAGGATGATATAGCGTATCTGCCTCCGGTGATGGTAGGGCATGAGGCGTCGAAGCAGTAAGAGGAGCAGGAGATATACCACTCCGAGGTGATACCCGCTCACGGCAAGGATATGCGCCACTCCGGAAGAGGTGAAGTCGGTACGCACTTCTTCGGGGAGGAGGGAGCGTTCGCCGAGGGTAAGGGCATAGAGAAGCGTGCGTGCCTCTTCCCCCATAACCCCTCCGGCCTTTTCGTCAAAGTGTCGGATCAGTACGGCGCGTATGCCCGTGAGCTTCGTAAGGAGGGATGCGGTGGGCTCGGGTCGTAGCTCCTTGATGGCATGGAGGGATCCCACCCCGTCTATGCCTTCACTCCGGAGATAGCGGCGAAAGGAAGCCCCTCCTACGCTTCCCGATGCGTTGAGATCAAGCGTCGCGATACCTGAAAGTGCGACTCCCGGAAGAGCCGGGATGGGATGATGAGCCGGGATGGTCAGGAGGATAACCGCCTTATGTGGGATACGGACTTCAGCCCGATATCGCCGTGCTCCCACACTGTCCCGACCCATAGGGTGCAAGAGTGTGATAGGGATGTCGGTATAGGTCGCTGCCGGGGGTAGCCGGTCGATGGTCTCGCTCCTTGCCGTAGCATACAGCCCGAAGAGGAGGCCCCACAGGAGTAGGAGGATGGGTGTGGCATACTCTTCCCTGAGTCGCTTCACCACGAGGAGCGCAAGCAGTACCGCTACCGCTCCTATACTGACCCATGGGGGTAAGTGGCAGGTACTGAGCAGCAAACCAAAGAGACCGCCCGACAGCAGGATGCATGCCGGGCGGTCTCCGTATGTCGTGGGGATCATGTCGGGATGGGATTGGACTTATCGCAATAAGCCTGCTATGGCAGCTTCGGGATCACTTGCCCCAAAGACATAACTGCCTGCCACCAACACCTCTGCCCCGGCTTCAAAGAGGAGCGGTGCGGTATCGCTATTGACTCCTCCGTCTACTTCGATCAGAACTTCGTAGCCTCCGTCGTCAATCATATGGCGAAGGGTCGCCACTTTGTTGAGGACTTGGGGGATGAACTTCTGCCCCCCGAAGCCCGGATTGACCGACATGAGCAGGACGAGATCGAGATGCGGCAGGATGTCTTCAAGGAGAGAGACGGGAGTATGTGGGTTGAGGACCACACCGGCTTTCATACCTGCTTCACGGATCTCCTGCATCGCCCTGTGGAGGTGTCGCACCGCTTCGTAGTGGACGGTAAGTACATTCGCTCCAGCCTTGGCAAACGCCTTGATATACTGCTCGGGCTGCTCTATCATCAGGTGCACATCGCACACCTTGTCGGTCACTTCGCTCACGGCCTGCACTACGGGAAGCCCGAAGGATATATTGGGTACAAATCTTCCGTCCATTATGTCCATGTGGATCCACTGTGCGAGACTTCTGTTGAGGATCTCTATCTCTCTCCCCAAGTGTAAGAAGTCGGCGGAGAGGATGGATGGGGCAATGATTTTGGTCTTTTTCATAAAGGTGTATATCAGTTGTGTGATATGTCTTTGCGCATGACACGCAGAAGCTCGTTGTCGTCCCGCAGGCGGCGCACGAGATTGTCCAGCTCGGGCAGGTTAGGGATACGTACGCTGATCTCTCCGATCGCTCTATCCTTGTAGCTGATAAACTTAATCCCCGTCAGCGGAATGCTTAGACTGCGTAGCGTCCCTATGATGTTGTACACGAAGCCTTCGAGATCTGCTCCCTCGATCTCCAGGGTAACCCCGAAGGTCGAATTGATATGTGTCCCCCACGCTACCGAGACGATGCGATCGCCCTTCATGGCCTTGAGACGCATTGCTTCGGGACAGTACTTCTTGTGTACCACTACTTGACGCTCACTGTTGAGGAGACCGTGCACATCTTCCCCGAAGACGGGCTTGCAGCAGGTCGCACGTATGTAGTTGCGCTTCCCGTCCTTGGCCGTGAGGATATAGGTCTCCTTCATCTTCGATCTGTCGAGTGAAGGCACCTCGCTCTCGTCAGAGTCCCAGGATTGTAGCTCCTCTTCGTCGCCGTTGGCCTTAAGTCTCGCTCGTATCTCCCGCAACTCCTCGATGAGTTCTTTGGTCAGAGGCAGCTCTCCTCTCTCTATCGCTGAGTAAAAGTCGTCGCTATTCGGATAGGTAAGTACGGCACACCCTTCGCGCAGAAGGTCTCCCAGCGATAGTCCGAGGTGCTTGATGAACTCACGAAGTTCCTCTCTCCCTGCCTCTATTTTACGGTGTTTCTCTTGCTTCAAGAAGGTAAGTATCTTGCGCTTTGCCCTTGGGGTCTTTGCATAGTATAACCATTCCTCCTTGGGGGTCGTACGGCTTGTGGTAAGGATCTCTACAAGGTCACCGTTGTTAAGCACATGATCTATATTGACCATCTCGTGATTTATCTTGGCACCTATGCAATGGTGTCCCAGCTCATCGTCCATGTAGTATGCAAAGTCCAGGACGGTGAGGCCGGCGGGACAGCGCACTTGCCCGCCATCTTTCGTAAAGATGAGCATCTCTTCCGTAGTGAACTTGTACATGAGTGTCTCATAGTCTTCCGAAGCATCGGGTCCGGGGTTGTTCAGGAGCGCACGTACGTTGTTGAGGATCTTATCTTCGATGAAGTCCATATCGCTACTCTCCGACTTGTATCTCCAGTGTGCCGCCAGTCCCCTCTCGGCCATTTCGTGCATACGTCTCGAACGTATCTGCACCTCTACCCATTCGCCTGTCGGTCCCATTACGGTAAGGTGGAGGGCTTGATAGCCATTGTCTTTGGGAGTAGTGAGCCAGTCTCTTATCCGATCGTCTTTGAGGCGGAAGTGGGACGATATGGCTCGATATATTTGAAAGCACTCGTTGAACTCCGTTTCGGGCGAATGCGGATCGAAGACGATACGAATAGCAAATATGTCGTATATATCCTGGAAGGGAAGGTTCTTGGTCCGCATCTTGTTCCATATAGAATAGACCGACTTCACCCGGTGCTGTATCCGGTACTTTACGCCTATGTGGTCGAGGTCTTTGCGGATGACCTTGTAGAACTTCTCGAAGACGCACTCCCTTGCGCCGTGAGTTTGCTCTATGAGCTCCTTTATCCTCGCGTACTCATCGGGATGGTCATACTTGAGCGACAGGTCTTCGAGCTCACACTTTATATCATACATCCCGAGGCGTTCGGCAAGGTGGGAGTAGAATAGTCGGGTCTCTGCTGCGATCTTTGCCTGCTTGGCTTCCGGCATACTCGTAAGGGTGCGCATATTGTGCAGGCGGTCGGCTATCTTGATCAGGATCACGCGAATGTCCTTGTTGGCAGTCAGGAGCAGACGACGTATATTCTCGAGCTGTGCGGAGGTATCTGTCCCCACGCTCGTTTTGGCAAGGATCTCGCCCGAGAGCTTGGTGAGACCATCGACGATCACGGCGATCGAGTTGCCGAACATGTCTCGGATGTCCTGCACCGTATAGTCCGTGTCCTCCACGACATCATGCAAGAGGGCAGCCGCGATCGAAGTCGAGCCCAGCCCTATCTCGTTGCAGCAGATGGCAGCCACGGCAATCGGGTGGAGGATGTACGGCTCTCCGCTCTTGCGTTTCGCACCCGCGTGGGCACTTTTAGCGAGGTTGTAAGCCTTGATGATCTTATCCGTCCGCTTCCTGTGGTTAGAGTTGAGGTAATCGTTGAGGAGTTTGTCGAACTCTTCTGCGATCCATTTTTCGTCTTGTTCGTTATTGATCACACTCATAAATGCTTGACGTGGTTTCGATAGCCTAATAGGTCACGTTAAGACAAATATACAAAAGATTTCGTTTTTCCTCTCCATCCTTCACCACTTTCCGTTTGTCGTGCAGAAAATGACCTCGGAAGCGGACTCTATGTGCCGCTTCCGAGGTCATCACGGTGTCGCTCCGTCGAGAGACGGGAGCGATTATTTTTTTGCCAACTTCGTGATAGTTACCTCCTTGTTGACCGTATCAATGCGGATTTCCTGCACGTCGGCTACCTTGGTGTTTTCGGGTCTTTCCATTTCGATATTGTATTGCTTGCGATCATATTCGTAGATCGAGCCGGTGGCAAGGTCTACCAGGAAGCCTATCGGAGCTATGATATTGACCAGAGAGATTACGTTGAGTTTCTTGTCGAGCGAGACAACTTTTGTCTTGTATCCCTCAAGTACGAACTCCGCGTCCTTGTTGCTCAAGCTGCGAGATACCGTCTCATTGCAAGGAGTGGTACAGATGTGCACGCCATCTATGATGACCTTGGCCCCCGAAGGGTTGGAATCAAAGTAGAGTCTATCCTTTGTCCCCGTGAAGACTGTCGCACAGCCGGATAGCAAGAAAGCGAAAAGGAGCGTCACTCCTCCCACCAACATCGATTTTTTCATTTGGATTGATTTTGGATTATAATTAAACATTTAGTGGCTCAGATGTGACAAATGTAGCGATTTTATTGGTAAATCAAAATCCACTCTCCACAGCTTTCCGACAGTCCCTACCGCCTTCCCTCCGACACCTCCCGGGACCGCTTCCCCTCTTTATACGGATAGGGAGTTGCCGCTAACGGGATGTGACGAGATTTTCCACAGCTGAAAACTAAAAATACGCTCCCGGAAAATTACCTTTCCGCCCCTGAAAAGCAGCATTCAGCGGCGAGAGACATCTTCGTGTGCGGTAAAAGCTAAGTCAAGGTACGGTAAAGAGCAATCCAAGATGCGGTAAAGTCTGACGATTGTCTCGGTCGCTCCTCCTTCCCCTTGTACGGCACATCTAAGCCCATCCCGAACGAATGCAGCAACGCAACCACCTATCTCATTTGCTTTTCTTTGCAGTTACTCACACTCTTCCTATCTTTGTATATCACATCTCCTAAAAAGCTCCTACTCATGTCAAGTGCAACAAGCAAACCCCAAGCGATACTAAACCTCGAAAAGACCCTCGGCTTCGAGCTCGACGAACTAACCGGCAAGGAGCCGTGGTGGGCCTCTGATCGCTATTTTCAATGCAACGATGAAGGAGACGTTATCACATTGAATTTGAGCGACACTAACTTAGACGCAATCCCCAAGCTGATAGGCTTTGAGCATCTACAATACTTATACCTTGGTGATAATAGGATTACTAAGATAGAAAATCTGGGCACCCTCAAGAATCTTACAACTCTTAACTTGTGGAACACTCAGATAAGTAAGATAGAGAATCTGGGCACCCTCAAGAATCTTACAAGTCTTGACTTGTCAGGTACCCGGATAAGCAAGATAGAGAATCTGGGCACCCTCAAGAATCTT
>JBHBLB010000058.1:0-16650 GCA_041791495.1 Porphyromonas sp. | reverse complement strand
TGCCCTATGCTAATAACATTGGAACAGAGTTGAATGATGATAATTTAAATGCGTTTGTAGGACAACCGAATTCTGTTGCCACAGAAACTTTCTTGATAGTTGGGGCAGATCTTTCTCTAGATGAACGCTCGGCTAATACAATGGTGCAATATCTTAAAACACGCTTTGTTCGTTTTATGCATAGCTTAGCTAAAGCTAGCCAGCATGCGACGAGTAAGACTTATCGCTTTGTTCCGCTTCAAGACTTTACAGAACAATCTGATATAGACTGGAGCATGTCTGCTGGAGAGATAGACAAGCAGCTCTATGCTAAGTATGGATTATCAGAAGAAGAAATAGCCTTCATCGAGGGTACAATCAAAGCAATGAAATAGTATGTATATCAAGGAAATCAAGATATCAAACTTCCGAAACTTCAAAGAGGCTTCGATACCTTTTCATGAAGGAGTGAATGTTATAATAGGTCATAATAATACAGGCAAAAGCAACCTACTCCGTGCATTGGGGCTAGTACTTGGTTATAATTATGGTCATAGGCTGGGGGTGAGTGATTTATTTTATGAAACTGATCTAACAGTGCTTCAACAGCAGCCACCACGGATCAAAATAACTCTTGTCTTACGTAGAAGTGCAGATGAAAACTTAGATTCTGCAGATATGGCGCTGTTTGCCAATATGATGACAGACCCAGCATTAAGCGAAGAGGCTGAATTAAGATACGAGTTTAAACTGGATGATAGCCAAGAGCAAAACTATAAGGCAGATGTTGCTAACGCAATTACAGCCAAAGAAATATGGAAGATTATAGAGCAAGACTACATCAGACTCTATAAAAGTAGTCGCTCGGGAGGTAATCAGGCTGCTGGTATCAACATCAATGAGACGTTGGGGCAGATTGACTTCCAGTTCCTTGATGCTATTCGCGATGTCAGTCATGAACTATACGCCGGTTATAATCCGCTCCTTAGGGATGTGCTGAATTTCTTTATTGATTACTCGGTTAAGAATAATAGCACAAAACCCGAGAATGAGATAAAGGAAGAATTGAAAACCTTAAGAGATGGTTTTGTCGGACAGTCCAGCTCGCTGATGCAAACTTTACAAGATAGATTGCGTGATGGCAAAAATGTATTCCTGAAGTACGCATCTGATACTGGTGCAACATTTAATGGAGCCGTACCAGATTTTGATGGGACGGTGACTGAGAATGAGATGTTCGCTACATTGAGAATGATTATCAAATATGAGATTGGGGTAGAAGTGCCAGCAACGTATAACGGGTTAGGATATAACAATCTTATATATATGTCCCTCTTGCTTGCAAAGATGCAGGCAGACGGAAGTGTCACCTACATGAAACGCAATGCCAAGGTACTCTCATTCCTTGCGGTAGAAGAATGTGAAGCACACCTACATCCAGCCATGCAGTACAAGTTCCTAAAGTTTCTGCAGGACAATAATTCGAATGGACATGTACGTCAGATATTCATGACCTCACATTCTACCCAAATTGCCTCTGCGGTAAAACTGGATGACTTGATTTGCTTAACGTCACCTGCGTTGGGGCAGATCAACGTTGGCTATCCACGTGTCATTTATAGAGAAGAGTGTCCTGATGATATGGCATCCAAGCAATATGTTCAGAGGTTTTTGGATGCGACCAAAGCTGATATGTTTTTTGCCAACAGATTGATATTCGTTGAGGGCATTGCAGAGGAGTTGCTACTCCCTGTCTTTGCTAGATACTTGGGTAAAGATCTTACAGACGAGCATGTGCTGGTGGTAAATATGGGTGGTCGCTATTTCAAACACTTCCTAAAGTTGTTTGATACGAACAATCAAAACACCATCAACAAAAAGATTGTCTGCTTGACTGATATAGATCCCTGTCGAAAGAAGAAAGAGAGTGGCGAAAGTTACGAAGCCTGCTACCCATACGAGTACAATATAGACGTAGGCAACTACGACTATAAGCATCATGCGAATACAGAGGTAGGTCAATATGCAAACCATCCCAACATTAGGTTTTATAGGCAAGATGCAACATATGGCAAAACGCTGGAGTATGACCTAATGCATGAGAATCCCAATTGTGAACTATTATTGACTGACTCTGTGTCCAATCGAGAGGAGATAAAAGCAATGATGGCAGAACAGGATGTGAACAAGATGATGGGTAAAATGCGAAACAGTGAGGCTAATAGCCGTATTAAGACATCCATAGGTGCATCGGAGTGGACGGATGAAGAGAAACGAAAAGCCTTACTTGCATCACGTTATTTGAACTCCATTTCAAAAGGTTGCAATGCACTGGAATTAAACGTGGCTCTTATGAATAATCTGGATAAACCTGAAGAAGATAGAGACGAGTTTCACGTACCCCAATATATTTTTGACGCATTAACATGGCTATTATCATAACATCGGAACAAGCCATACCTGTAGACCAATCGTTTAAGGTTAGTGCAGGGCCTGGTGCGGGAAAGACGCATTGGCTGATAAGTCATATCAAGAATGTGGTGTCAAACAGTCGCAAACTTGATGTGGTGAAGAAGGTGGCTTGCATTACCTATACCAACGTGGGTGCTGATACCATCACTTCACGTTTGAATATGGGGAATGACGTGGTTGAGGTATGTACCATCCATAGTTTCTTGTATGCCAATATAGTAAAACCCTATATTCATTTGGTCGCTAAAGAATTTGGGCTGGAATTGAGCAAACTTGTGGTTATAGATGACTCTAATTTTAAGTCAGAAGGAATAGCTATATCAGTATTGAAGCTTATTAATAAGTCATGGGTGAATGCCAAAAGCTATCTGAAAGGTTTGAATAATGCCATGTGGAATTATTCAAACTATGCATATAACGATTATAAACCAAGGTACCCAATAAAGGTAGGCAAGTGGTTCGTGGGCAATGACTGCTATATGGAGTTCAAAAGATGGCTATGGAGTGGAGGTTATATGTCTTTTGATGACATTTTGTATTTTTCTTATATTCTGCTTTTGAGATACCCCAACATATACACATTGATAAAGGCTAGATATCCATATATTTTTGTAGATGAATTTCAAGACACAATACCTTTTGTAGTTGACTTCCTGACCAAGTTAGGCAATGAGGGAGTAATTGTGGGAGTGGTTGGCGACAAAGCACAATCAATCTATGATTTTCTCGGTGCTACAGTGCAGCAATTTGACAATTTTACTGTGCCTGAGATGCAGGAATATGAAATACGAGGGAATAAGCGTAGTACGAAGCAGATAATAGATTTACTGAATATCGCCAGAACTGATTTTTCCCAAGGATGGCTAAATGGAACAGAGGGAATGATGCCAGAATTGCTTGTCGGCGATATGCTAAACTGTTACCAACAGAGTGTAGAAAAGAGTGGAACTGACGAAATACAATCACTGGCCTTTCAAAACG
The DNA here is from genome assembly GCA_041791495.1 of Porphyromonas sp. Taxonomy (GTDB): domain Bacteria; phylum Bacteroidota; class Bacteroidia; order Bacteroidales; family Porphyromonadaceae; genus Porphyromonas_A. The sequence continues at coordinate 13,218 of JBHBLB010000058.1, read as the reverse complement.
TACTTGCCAATTCGATGCGTAAAAAGAATGGCGTGAGAGAAGTCGAAAAAATATTAGAGATGGATTTTGACAGCAACGTAGGGCGTCAGATGAAGATAAAGACGTTGATTAAGGCTGTGGAATATACAAGGATGAACGACTTGCAAAATGCTTGGCATCAGCTAGATATCATCGATCGCGATAGGACAAAAACCATTGTGATTTTAAGACGCTTATTAGATGGCTATAAGGACTATAAAGACGGAAGCCTGATGGATTTCTACAATTTTCTGGTGAATGATTTACATGTCAAGTTGACTAAGATATCAGGCAAGGCAATCAAGGATTTCTACGTAAATCATACATACACCGATGCTGCCCTTGGGGTGAAGTATGGTGATTCAAATGACAAGCATAAGACTATCCACAAATCAAAAGGAGAGGAGTTTGATAACGTCTTTGTTATTCTTGAAAAGGAAGAGGACTTGGAATTCCTGTTGTCACCAAACCTAAATGGCAACAATGTACATCGGGTGTATTATGTGGCTGCTAGTCGTGCAATAAAACGCTTGTTTATCTGTGTCCCCACATTGAGTGAAGAAAAACGTATCCAATTGAAAGGCATGCCAATAAACATACTTTTCCAACAAAATAATAGCCAATTAGGTTCGGAGCAGATTTGATTTGTTGGCTAAAAATTGCACCACGCTCTAGTTACTTCCACTATAGGCAGTCAGCACAATGCCGTCCTGCTGAGCTAGCAGGACTTCGGGTAGGTTCTGACGAGGTTGTTTATAGTTATAGAAGCGAATGAACTATCCTATACCAAAAGTCACACCCAAGATTCATCGCCTTGGGTGTAACTTTTGTTGCTCTATTGTTTCTGGGTGTAGAAAAGGGTGTAAATCGCATAACTTGCTGATTTACACCCTTGTTTGCGGAGAGAGAGGGATTCGAACCCCCGGAGGCTCTCACCTCAACGGTTTTCAAGACCGCCGCAATCGACCACTCTGCCATCTCTCCTATTTTTGATGATGCAAAGGTATAATGAATAATTGAAATACGCAATACTGTTGTAGTCTTTTTGATCTTGCCTCTTATTTGTTTGGGTAGAAAGTGTGTTTAGCTATTATTTGTAATGAGTGAGAAATGGATATTATTAGGTGTAAGTTATTGGATAATCTCGCATTGATATCCGATTTTTGTTTGTGAGGTTATTGGTTGCAAGGTGGTTCGGAGGGGGATTTCTCTCAATGATGTTCGATGCTTGTCGAGGAAAAGGCGGTCGGCAAGGTAGAAGAGCAGGGATTTCTTCTCAATGATGTTCGATGCTTGTCATTAGTAGTTTGTGGATACGCCTAAACGATTCTGGAAAATAAAGTTGTATTGATCTCTTATGTTTGTCATAAGAGATAGTCAATGCGGTAAAATAGCTTGGGATATAATTATGAAATGGTGTCCAGTTATCATTTCCCGATGTAGTATGGTGTCAGGTTATAATGGGTATGGATAGTCGTTTTGAGGAGAATGATGGGACTATTATAGACAAGAGAGCAAGTGGTAAGAATAGAAGATGAAAATGAGGTGTGTAATATCCCAATTGACGATGTTCAAGGATAATCTAATGGAATAGCGGATTGATACAAGAAACAAAAGTATAAATCACTTAGTAATATGTATATCATCAGATCTGTGCTTAGGCATTTGCATTAGAGATAGAAGAAAAGATAAAGAAGAGGTCATACCTTGCTTATCAGTTCATGCTGTTAGGCAGGCGTTACAATATGCAGACTTATGTTGGGTGATGTTTGGAGATACACTTTATGGTATCCTCTGCAATATGCGAAAGGATACCGTAGAGCGTATTGTTTGTTTAGTTGCGGTGATTGCTATTTCTTGCAGAGTGAGCAGACACTTTATGTGAGAGTGTTATTGCTTTCCGGTATGTCCGAATCCTCCCTCACCTCTCTCTGTTTCATCGAGTAGCTCAACAGCTTCCCAGGTTGCTTGTGCATGGCGTGCGATAACCATTTGGCAGATGCGATCCCCGGGATTGATGGTGAATGGTGTATCGGATATGTTGGCAAGTATTGCCATTATTTCGCCACGGTAGTCCGCGTCTATTGTCCCAGGGCTATTGAGAAGGGTAAGTCCATGTTTCAGTGCCCATCCGCTACGAGGACGCATCTGAGCTTCGTATCCTATGGGCAAGGCGATGTATAGCCCGGTTGGGATTGCTCTTCGTTCCAGGGGGTGTAGTGTTATAGGTTCAGGGATGTCTGCATGTACATCCATTCCGGCCGAAGCTGTGGTGGCGTAAGAGGGTAGGGGTTGTGCCCCTTTATTGACCACCTTTATCTTGATATTATCTTGATTCATCAGGGTAGGGTTATGATGAGGTAAGTGTATGGCTAAAGGCTTAGTCCATTGTGAGCGATTGCCCATTGGGCTTTGGATAAGATCCGTTTGGTGCTTTCCGGTGATAGGTCTATGCTTATTGGTAAAGAGAATAAGCGATGACGATAAATTGTTGGAATAAGATTGATGTGATCTTTCAGTCTTACGGCGTCTTTTTGGGTGCACAGCAGCACCTGGCTTTTATCTTCATCCAGCATCGATAGTAGTTCTGCAATATCATCCCTCGTGAATGCGTAGTGATCCGGATAGACTACGATTTTACGGATATCCTCATACCTCTCCTTTATGTAAGTATGGTAATTCTCAGGATTGGCTATTCCGCTGATAACTATGAGCGGAGTCTCTTTTGTTATTGTCGGAGCATCTACAGCGAAAAGAGGGATCGGCTCACCGTAGGATACGCGACTGAAATACAAATCCTGGTGTGCGAGGGGTGAAATCTCACCTTCCATCAGCCTGAAGTCTATGGGACGAAGCCCCCCGGGGGTTGATGTCACTATGATCGTATCGGCACGGAATTTCCCCATTTCCGACTCTCTCAGGTTGCCATAAGGCAGATAGTCGTCTCTAGTAAACGGACTTAGGTAGGGGGTTAGGAGTATACTGTAAGCGTGCTTTACGTAACGATGCTGAAACCCGTCATCCATCAGTATCACATCGGGACGCTCTTCGGCAGGGAGCATTTCCATAGCTCGTATGGCACGGAGTCTATCCCCGTCGATGTACATCATCATTCCGGGGAATTTCGATAGTATCTGTGCCGGTTCATCCCCTATATCTTGGGCGGAGTGTTGCACCGTTGCGACTATCATTCCTTTCGTTTTGCGCCCGTAGCCTCTGCTCAAGACTGCTACTTTGTAGTCGCACCTCAGATGTCTGAGGAGCCACTCGATATGGGGGGTTTTGCCCGTCCCTCCTACCGATAGATTACCTACACATATTGTCGGTATGGAGGGTTTGACGGACTTGAGTATCCCAGTATCAAAAGCAAAATTGCGCAACGCTACTCCCCATCCGTAGAAGATGGATGGGATCTTGAGTAGTATGTTGCGCCTTTTTGCCATTGGTGAGTGAGTTTTTTGTTCCTAATCTCTGTGACGTCCACCTATGTGGCACTCTCAAGATTAGTGTTGAGCTCGAACCATGTCGGGCGTCACTGCTTCGATGTTATAGGGAGGCAGTGCGACGATCCCGCTACGGCGATGTATCTCTACCAGGTGCTTACGAAGCATTTGTTCCTCTGGAGACATGAAGAACTTTGTGTTGATCATTGCACCTATTTCCGATGAAGACATCTTCAGAAGCTTATCGAACCATGAGAGGTCCTCTATATCGTAGCGTACCTTATAGTCATCGAGATCGGCGAGACGTGCAGCTTCGTCGATCGCATCGTACAAGCCTCCCAGACCATCCACCAAGCCGAGCTCAAGGGCTGCGCTACCGAGCCACACACGTCCCTGGCCTACGGAGTCCGCTTGTGCTTTTGTCATGCCACGACCCTCTGCCACGCGAGAGAGGAAGAGGTCGTATCCTCTTTCGATATGCCCTTGTAGGGCAGTTTTTTCCTTTTCGGACATCGGGCGGTATTGATTGCCTATATCTGCGAGCTCGGCTGTCTTGACGGTCTCGTAGGTTAGGTCAAGTTTATTTGCCAGGCCGGCGTAGTTGGGAAACATCCCAAAGATACCTATCGATCCGGTAAGAGTGAACGGACTTGCAATGATCTTCGAAGCCCCACATGAGATATAGTAACCTCCCGAGGCTGCAGAGTTCCCCATCGAAACCACGATAGGCTTCTTCTCCTTTATGCGTGTTACTTCGTGGTGAATCAGTTCGGAGAGGAAGGCATCCCCACCCGGTGAATTGACACGAAGTACTACGGCTTTGACTTGGTCGTCATCTGCCACTTTGCGGAGCTGGTCGATCAGATCTCTATTGATGACACTTTCCTGGTTCATTATACCGAATGGGTTGTTTCCGGGGCTGACATCCGAGATGGCACCTTCGGCAAAGAGTACTGCTACCTCACCACCGCTGCTCCGGCTTTTGTACGACGCCAGCACATCGCTTACGGTCAGATACTTGATCTCGGCCTCTTTATCACCGGTTACTTTGAGGGCGATGACATCGTCCAGCTCGGTACCGAAGAAGAGGGAGTCCACAAGATTCATACGGGTGACCACTTCAGCTGGGGAGAATGCCCCGATCCCGTTGGCAAAGACTTGGAGAGAGTCTGCCGAGATCACTCTTGAAGAGGCTATCTCATCCTTAGTCCCGTTCCAGAGTCCGTCGAGGACTGTCTGTATCTGTAGCCTGTTTGCTTCACTGAGTTTGGACTCGGTGAATGGCTCTACGGCACCCTTGAATGTCCCTACCTTGAATACTTGCATCTCCACACCGAACTTCTTCATCACTCCGGTGTAGAAGAGAGTTGTAGATGATAGGCCGGATATGTCTACACTTCCTTGAGGATTCATGTACACTTCGTCAGCCACGCTCGATACGAGGTAGCTCCCTAAGCCATAACGCTCGGCATAGGCATAGACCTTCTTGCCGGAGTCCTTGAACCTTTGCAGGGCATCTCTCAGCTCATGTGCCCCTGCGAAGCCCATCCAAGCCTTTTCGAGCTTCAGGACGATTGCTTCCACATTGGCGTTCTCTGCCGCGATGTTTATGGCATCATTGATTTCGCTGAGGGTATACTTCTTCTTTTCTGTTTCCTTATTGAAGGGAAATGTTTCGAAAGGATTATTTGATGCCTTGTCATTGATCCCACCCGAGAGGTCAAGCATCAGTACGCTCCCTTGAGCGAGTTTGGCAGTTTTCTGTGTCTTTTCGGACTTAAACGAATTGGTAATCGAAGTGATGAAAGCCCCCATCATCGAAAAGAAGAGAAAGAAAGCTATCATGCTGGCAATGATGGTGCCTAAGCATGATGCGAAGATCATTTTGATAAACTGTTTCATATGATACTCTAAAGCGAATTGATATGCCCTTTGGTTTTGTTTTTTCGTATTGTGGATAATGATATACACTATATATAACGTACGAAGGTAAGATTTATACTTTTATTATACAATACTTAAGACCTGAAATCATACCGGTATTTACTTCCTTTTTACCGCACATGGAGTTGTTTTCAGCTCCTAAACCTTACTTTTCCGCTACTGAAGATTAATAATCCCGGGCGGAAAAGTAGGGTTCAGGAGCTGAAAATAAGTCTCTTTCCTATTGTCCCGAACTTTCTGAACGAACAAAGTCAAATCAATAAGCAAACTTCGTGCAGGAGCTACTGTATTTCTTATAATAATTGTACCTTTGTCTTCCGGTACTACTATCCCTAAAACATTTGTGTGATAAGCATAGAAAGGATTTTTGGGAGAGTATGTCTATTTTTTCTCAACCGTAAAATATTGATACAGTGAATACTCCAAGTAGCACAAAGTACATCTTCGTGACCGGAGGGGTTGTATCCTCTCTGGGCAAAGGCATCGTAGCTGCCTCACTCGGTAAACTCTTGCAGGCAAGGGGATATAGGGTGACGATACAGAAGTTTGACCCGTACATCAACATCGATCCCGGGACACTCAACCCCTATGAGCACGGAGAGTGCTATGTGACAACCGATGGACACGAGGCTGATCTCGACCTCGGACACTATGAGAGATTCCTTAATATTTCAACGACACGCGCCAACAACATTACCACCGGTCGGATCTATCAAAATGTGATCCAGAAAGAACGCCGTGGAGACTACCTCGGGAAGACCGTGCAGGTCGTACCTCACATCACAGATGAGATAAAAAGGAACGTCAAGTTGCTCGGGACAAAGGGCGAGTTTGACTTCGTGATTACCGAGATAGGTGGTACTGTGGGCGACATCGAGTCGCTACCCTTCCTCGAGAGTGTCCGCCAACTCAAGTGGGAGCTTGGGTCAAGTTGTCTCTGCGTACACCTTACCTATGTGCCCTTCATTGCGGCAGCGGGAGAGGTGAAGACGAAACCGACACAGCACTCTGTCAAGCATCTGCAGGAGGTCGGTATACAACCTGACGTGCTCGTACTCCGTACGGAGCATGAGCTCAAGGAAGATATCCTCTCGAAGGTCGCACTCTTCTGCAACGTTCCGGTAGATGCCGTGGTGCAATCGTACGATGTATCGACAATATATGAAGTGCCCCTTGTACTTCAGGATCAGAAACTGGACGAAGTGATCCTGCGCAAGGTGGGTATGGAAGTAGGGGAGAAGCCTGAGCTAAAAGCTTGGCGAGAGTTCCTCAAAAAGAAGCAAGAGGCAACCGAAGAAGTGGTAATCGGGCTCGTGGGTAAGTATGTCGAGCTACAGGATGCATACAAGTCCATAGATGAGGCCCTCCAACAAGCTGCCATTTATAATGGTCGCAAACTTAACCTCAAGCATATCCAGTCGGAGCGGATAGACGAAAACAATGTCGCTGCGACACTAGCCGGCCTCGATGCCATAGTAGTGGCTCCGGGTTTTGGAACGAGAGGGGTGGACGGGAAACTGCATACGCTTAAGTATGCAAGGGAGCATGATATTCCCATGTTGGGTATCTGTCTCGGGATGCAATGTACAATGATTGAGATTGCTCGCAATGTGCTTGGTTGGGAAGATGCCAATACGACAGAGATCGATCCCAACTCCACACACAAAGTAATCGATATCATGGAGGATCAGAAGTCGGTCGTAAATCTCGGAGGTACGATGAGGCTTGGCTCCTATAAGTGTCATTTGGAGCAAGGTACTAAGATAGCCGAAGCATACGGTACGACAGATATCGAAGAGAGACACCGCCACAGGTTCGAATTCAACAACAAATACAAGGAGGACTTCCGCGCTGTGGGAGTCGTCTTCTCAGGTCACAACCCCGACTCCGGTCTGGTCGAGTCGGTAGAGCTCCCCGACAAGAAGTGGTACGTGGCGGTACAATTCCACCCGGAGTATAATAGCACGGTGGTGCGTCCTCACCCTCTCTTCATGTCATTTGTCAAAGCTGCAATAGATCAACACAACAACAAACTGGGGAAATAAGTCATTCCCTGCTTAGACACATATTACTTATAAGTAGCACTATACTAACAACGAATGGATAAGAATACAATTATCGGATTTGGTCTGATGGGTGCGGTACTCGTACTCTTCACGTGGCTGAGTCGCCCTTCTCAAGAACAACTTGAGCAACAAAAGCGTTACAACGACTCTATCGCTGCTGTGATGCAGCAACAGCAAGCTGCCGAAGCGCAACAAAATGTCGTGACAGATACTGCTTCTATGGCAGGAACGATGTCGGCCGAAATGATGAGCGACTCCGCAGCTATGGCTTTACGGGTACAGACGTATGGAGACTTGACCACAGCTTCTGCGGGGACAGAGGAGACTTTTGTGCTTGAAAATGACTCAATATCCGTTACCCTATCTACTCGAGGCGGTATCCCTGTGGCTTCCGAACTGAAGACATACAAGGATCATAACGGTCAGAATGTACGCTTGATCCGTAGCGGAGATGCACACTTTGACTTTACGTTCATCACCTCTACCAATAGGATTATCAACACAAAGGACCTTTACTTCAAACCTGAGCGAATAGATGACAAGACCATCAGGATGACGCTGACGGCAGATAGCGGTGCGGAGATGGCTTTTGTCTATTCGCTTCGCGATAAGTACCGACTTGAGATGGGCATAGAGAGCAAAGGGTTCGACCGCGTGATAGCAGCAAATGCCCTCTATCTCGACGGTCATATCCAGCTCCCTATATATCAAAACGAGAAGAGTGCCAAGACCGAGGCCCGCTACTCCGGGTTTGCCTATGAGCGTGCGGGGGGAGATGTGGAGAAGATGAATACATCCAAAGATGTCAAAGAGGATATCAGTGGATCGGTCAAGTGGATGGCGTTCAGAGATATGTTCTTTTCCACAATTGTTTACAGTGACAAAGGATTTAACAGTGTTGCGCTGAATAGTCAGGTCCATGCGGAGGGCGAACAACTCAAGACCCTTGATGCAAAGTTTGTGTTGCCTTTTGACAATGCCGAAAACGGATTGCCCACCCTTACCATGTACATAGGTCCCAACGACTATACGCTCTTGACAAGCGTAGATAAGGAGATGGGCAAGGAGACTCGTTTTGCTGAGATTGTAGACATGGGCGATTGGTTTCGATTTATCAATGTATGGTTGGTGATCCCGGTGTTCAATTTCCTCGAAACGATGTTCTCTAACTATGGACTGATTATCCTGCTTCTTACACTATTTATTAAGCTGATCCTTAGTCCTTTTACTTACAAGTCATTTATATCTCAAGCAAAGATGCGAGTGCTCCGACCGCAAGTGGAAGAGATCAATAAGAAATATCCTGGTGAGGAGAATATGATGCAGCGTCAGCGTGCTACTATGGAACTGTATAAACGTGCCGGAGCCAGTTCATTAGGAGGCTGCCTTCCGATGCTGTTGCAATTGCCATTCCTTGTGGCTATGTATCAATACTTCCCTACGAGTATCAATTTGCGAGGTGAGAGCTTCCTATGGGCAAGTGACTTATCTACCTATGATGACGTCATCAATCTCGGCTTTGAGATACCATTTATCGGTAGTCATATCAGCCTTTTCTGTCTCCTCATGACCATCACACAGGTTGTGTATATGAAGATCAGTCAGGCAAACCAACCTGAAGCTCCGGGCATGCAGGCAATGAAGATGATGCCGTATATCATGTCTGTTATGCTTTTCGTCTTCCTTAACCAGAGTGCAGCGGGTTTGAGTTACTACTATTTACTCTCTATGCTTATATCTATCCTTCAGACTGCCGTATTCAGAATGGCTATCAATGAGGAGAAGTTGCTCGCCAAAATGGAGGAAAACAAAAAGAAACCTATGAAGAAGTCTAAGTTTATGCAGCGACTTGAGGAGATGCAGAAGCAACAAATGGAACTTCAGAAGCAACAGCAAAAGAGAAAATAACCGCAAAGGGTCGAATAATTAAAAGATTATCAGTATCTTTGCACCCGTCTCATTGAAGCGGATGTATCCGTTGGTCGAGACAATAGCATACAAAGTTTTTTTAATCGCTAAACACCAATTTAATGGCAACAAGAATTAGATTGCAAAGGCATGGTCGCAAGAACTACCCGTTCTATAAGATCGTAGTCGCAGACAGCAGGGCTCCACGTGATGGAAAATTTATTGAAAGATTAGGTTCTTATAACCCGAATACTAATCCTGCTACAATAGATTTGGACTTCGATAGAGCTTTGTATTGGATCAATGTAGGCGCTCAGCCTTCAGACACTGTACGTAGTATTCTCTCCAAAGAGGGCGTACTCCTTATGAAGCATCTCCAAGGCGGTGTGAAGAAAGGCGCATTCGACGAAGCTACTGCTAAGGCTAAGTTCGAAGCATGGTTGAAAGACAAGAAAGAAGGTCTCGCGTCCGTAAAGAATAAAGCCATTGAGGCCCAGAAGGCAGAAGAGAAAAAGCGTCTCGAGGCAGAGAAAGAAGTAAACAAGGCTAAGGCAGAAGCTCTCGCGGTAAAGCGTGCAGAGGAGGCCAAAGCAAAGGCTGAAGCAGAAGCTGCGGCTAGAGCTGAAGCAGAACAAGCCCCGGAAGTAGAAGAGGCTCCTGCATCGGAAGAAGCATAATTCACCTATCTTATGATACACAAGAGTGCGTTAGAACGTTAAGTTTTAGCGCACTCTTATTGCTTTTCTTCTGGATGTCTTTGTAAACTTGATTAGTGATACTTTTCATAGCATATCAATAGAATTATTTTCATATATTTGTGCACCTGAATCAGGCTCACTTATTCAGGGTAGTAACATAATACAAAACCTAAATATCAGTATTAAAGAAAAGGCTACTATGGTTATCTGTATTCCTAAAGAGATTATGAAGGGTGAGTCTCGCGTTGCGGCAACACCCGAGACTGTAAAGAAATTTGTCGCCGATGGCGCCACTGTTTTTGTCGAGAAAGATGCCGGTCACGCATCTCTTCACGACGATGCTGATTATATCGCTGCCGGTGCAACGATAATGGAGGATACCAGAGCTTTGTTTGACAAAGCCGATGTCATCCTTAAAGTCAAGGAACCCCTTTTTAATGACAAGCTCGGTGTGCATGAAGTCGAATTGATGCACAAGGGGCAATATCTCATTACATTTATCCATCCGGCTTCTCCTATCAATCATGATATGGTACGTAAGCTTGCCGCACAAGGTGTGATCGGTCTTACTCTCGATGGTATCCCACGTATTTCTCGTGCCCAAAATCTTGATGCACTCACTTCAATGAGTACATGTGCCGGATACAAAGGTATTATTATGGCTGCCGATGACTTGGCCAACTTTATGCCGCAGATGTTTACAGCAGTAGGTGCTATCAAACCCGCTAAGGTTATGGTGATAGGTGTTGGCGTGGCGGGACTTCAAGCTCTTGCTACCGCAAAGAGACTCGGTGCCATTACTTATGCCGCAGACATTCGTCCTGCTGCAGTCGAACAAGCGACCAGTCTCGGAGCAAAGATAGTCGATACAGGTGTACCTGCTGAGCTAGCTATTGCAGAGGGTGGTTATGCAAATAAGTTGCCCGATGATGTACTCGCTCGTGAACGAGAAGCCCTAATGGGTGCTATCAGCGAAATGGATGTAGTGTTCTGTAGTGCTCTTATCCCAGGAAAAGTTGCTCCTATCATCATCACCGAAGATATGGTAAAGAAGATGAAGAGAGGCTCTATCATAGTAGATATTTCTATCGACCAGGGAGGTAACTGTGCGATCACTCCTTCAGGAGGAAAAGAAGTTAAGCATGGAGTTCTCCTCAACGGTATCAAGAATATTCCGGGTCTTATCCCCAATAGTTCTACATGGATGTTCTCACAGAACGTTTACAATCTCGTTAAGTATTTGACTAAGGATGGTCGAATTGAGCTTGATATGAATGACGAGATCTGCCAAAAGATTATTGTGACACGTGATGGTCAAGTCGTACATGCCGGTGCTCGTGAAGCGATGGGTATGTAATACACCCACTCATCATATAGAACATAGAGTATAAAGTGGAGGGTTGAAGTACACCATTGAGTAATATCAATCGTGTACTTCAACCCTCTGGTATTTTTAATTAATGGAGTAAATCAGATTGTTTATGTCTAACCCCTTAGTATTGGTTCTGATCTTTATCATATCCGCACTTGTAGGATATAAGGTGATTAAGAACATTCCCAGCCTTCTCCATACACCATTGATGTCGGGGATGAATGCTCTGTCCGGTATCACTGCGATAGGAGCTATTATCGTCATTATTAGTATAATGAAATGGAGGTCTATTGCGAGTATGTTCACAAGTGATTCTTTCAATGCAGAGTTTTACTTCCTTATTTCGATAGGAGGCTTAGCGTTGATCCTTGCGATGATAAATGTCGTAGGAGGATTTGGTGTGACTGATAGAATGTTGCGTATGTTCAACAAGAAAAAGAAAGGAGGGGACAAGTGATGTCTACGTTTCTAATGATATTCATTCCGATACTTGTTGTGGTCGGGCTTATGATGATGAGCCGTGTACAGACTGCAGTGCGAGGCAATCTTCTTAGCATCGCTGCAATGGTTTTAGCGATCCTTTCGACCATATTTGTGGGAGAGATTGATTGGCTCATTATCGGGGTGGTGACCCTTTTCCTTGTAATCGGCAGTGTGATTGGCTGGATAATGTCACGGAAGGTGCAGATGATACAGATGCCACAGATGGTTGGGTTGCTCAACGGACTCGGTGGCGGAGCCTCTGCCCTCGTTGGCGTGATTACTGTTATTGGGATCAAAGACCCTGCGGATATGGTTGCCAATGGCACAGTATCTACCTTTGAAGTCTTCACCGGCGTACTCGCTATCGTCATAGGTATGCTTACACTCACGGGCAGTCTCGTAGCTGCAGGTAAGTTGCATAGGGTCTTGCCACAGCGCCCTATCACCTTACCCGGACATATGTTGATTGTCAATGCTCTGCTTGCCCTATGTCTTGTGTCATTGCTGTGGGGCATCTTTGGTTACAATTACGACTCTATTTGGGGTATCATTTTGCTTTCATTCGTGGCCTCTTCGCTTTTTGGTATTGTCTTTACCATCAAGGTCGGAGGTGCAGATATGCCGATCACTATCTCTTTGCTCAATTCTCTCAGTGGGGTTGCCGGAGGTATAGCAGGTATGGCCGTAGGTAATGTGATGCTCGTTGCCATTGGGGGTATCGTCGGAGCGTCAGGACTCTTGCTCACACAAGTGATGTGTCGTGCGATGAACCGTAGCCTTATGGATATTCTCCTCGGGAAGACCGCTGCTCCCGCATCGTCAAAGGCAAAGAGCACAACTGCCAAAACTGAAGTAATGGCACAACAAGAGAAGAAGAACTCTCTGTCAGATATACTACGAGAAGCCAAGTCAGTGATCATCGTACCGGGTTATGGTATGGCACTTGCCCAAGCACAGCATCAGGTAAAGCAGCTTGGCGATACCCTTGAGCGCAAGGGCGCGAAAGTGCGCTATGCCATCCACCCCGTTGCGGGTCGTATGCCGGGACACATGAATGTACTGCTTGCCGAAGCCGATGTGAGCTATGACGAACTCTATGAGATGGATGCTATCAACGACGACTTCAAGGATACGGATCTTGTTGTCGTCATCGGCGCAAACGACGTCCTCAACCCTGCAGCTCGCGAAGCCGAAGGGACACCTATCTACGGTATGCCGGTGCTTAACGTAGATGAGGCCAAGCACGTCGTCATCTGTAATTATGACCTTAACCCCGGCTACGCAGG
>JBHBLB010000057.1:0-35469 GCA_041791495.1 Porphyromonas sp. | reverse complement strand
CCTACATTATTCATAGTGGATTCATTTCAGGTTATCAAAACAGATATGGGGACAATCTGAAGCCTCCAACTAATGTCTATCATCGAATGACCGCTTGATGTAGAGTTATAATCCTGTCCGAAGCCTTGATTTCGGCATGCTCAGGTCTGATTATCACGTCCATTTTTATGGAGCGGATATGACTTATAAGTCCGATTACAGAATCGGACTCAGGTTGATTTCAGATTATTCCACTTGTCAGGCAGAGAGTCTCGTCAAGGCTTGCGACAAAGCTTCAAGGTGTCGATGGTGTGGGGAAAAGCTGAACCTTATAAAAGTCTTTTTTTCGACTATGAAGACGGCACTCAGCATAATCCGCTTCATGAAGCTGTCCATCGTGAAGGCGCCGACCTCTGTATTGGAGAAAGCCTTCGACCTGAGACGGTATGCGGTCACATATGCCGCGCCATATAGAAACAGCCGGAACATATTGGCTCTGAAAGAACTGCACGACATCCTGTCGGCTCGAAAATACTTCAGGTCTTTTATCCATAGCTCCATTGTGCCGCGCTTACAGTAACGTCGATATACTGTCTCGGGCTTGTTGTTACGGTTGCTTGTGACTATGAAGCGGACGTTTACACCCTTGTCGGAGACTTCGATTTTTGCAATCACCCTCTGTCTGTATTTCCATGATTTGGCTTTGTACTCAAAGCTGTAGTAACGGCGTACATCCTCATGGTGAAGTTCGAAATCCCCCTTGGCACGGCGCAATTGCTTGTCGATTTTCTTCATAAGCGCAGGATTGCCCGACAGCCCTGTGATAAATCTCACATAAAGATGTGTCTTGACCCAGTCCATAAACTCATGGCTGCAGAAATGACTGTCCCCGCGGAGTTCTATTATTGTGTGAGGCCATTCCTTATGGATGTATTCAATGACTCTGCGCAGTATACCGAAGATGTTCAGCGACTTGTTGCGTCGTCCCGGTCTCAGTAGAGGAAGTATCAGCTTGCCGTTCATACCGTCGAAAATAACCATCGGCATGTAGCAGTATTCGTCATAGTAATCATTGAACAGCGACAGCTGCTGCGCCCCGTATGTGTTGGCATTTGTATCGTCAACGTCAAGAATAATCTTACGCGGAGCTTTGTCGAAGGATGAGATGTAGTCCTTGACAAACAGTTCTGCTATTTTCCATAAGGTCCTTTTGTCAATATGATTCTCAAGCCGTGTCATCGTCGGTTGTGAGCACAGGCCGGGATCCGATGCCTTGCGGCCCACGCTCATCTTAAGGGCACTGTCGTGGCGCAGGCGGTCGCAGTCGTTGGCATCCTCGTAGCCGCACATTATCTGTCCGACACGCTGGCAGACCATCTCTTCGTAGGAATGCTGTACGAAAAGTTGATTTCGATAATCCGGAATTAGGCGCGCTATCTTTCGCGCTATGCTGTCTTTCATTAGACCGACAAGCACCAGTCCTCCATTGGACGAGATGTCCGGGGCATTGAAATCGACCTGAATTTTCCTGTCAGGAAGCACGTCTTGAAAAGAAAAAAGATTTTTCTCTTGACTGACTCCGTTATTTGTTGTATCTTTGCACATGAGAACGCCGGTATTAAGTTTATTTTTAACACCTTAAAGTTAATGCTTTTCTTGCAAATATACAAGAAGGGCGTTCTCTTTTTTGTGGAGACTATGAATTATTCAGGTTAAGTGCATACTCATCCTCCTGATGATACTCTTCCACCTCGTCTACATAGGAGATCTGTACCCGTACCTAAAAGCGGTGGTGTACACGTTCCATATGCCGGGCTTCCTGATCATCTCGGGGTTCCTCCTCAATACAGACAAGTCCTTACGGGCTTTCACACATATGATATGGTGGATATTCGTACCGTACATCGTGATGGAGAGTGCTTATGTGGCGATGGCGTCCTTGCTCCCGATACGTGAACACATAGATCATCTCACCATATCCGTCCTGCTCGAAAAGATCTTGCTTGAGCCCATAGGCCCATATTGGTACCTGCACACCATGATGCTGTGCAGTGTCGTATGGTATCTGACCACCAAGATGATCGGATGCCACGATCTGATTCGCCTATCGTTCTATGCAATAGGTCTTTATCTCCTCTCTCGCGGAGGGTTGATTGCATGGGAGAGTGGGCTATACTTCCTGATCGGAGTAGCGATACGCTGTACCGGGATACCCTTCACAAAAGTCTTCGCACCCCACCTTCTCTCCCTCATCCCTCTGGTAGGGCTCTGCCTCTTCGGCACTAATCTGGATCGTGGGACACTGCCCGGGATCGCCATCGTCTACTTCTCCATAAGTTTCTTACTTGCCCTTTACCCCTACGTTACACCTCAACTCGATAAGGTGACTGCCTTCATAGGACGCAATACTCTCCCTCTGCTTCTATTCTCTCCCATCTTCACGCTCCTTGCCAAGGGGTTGGTGCCGCTCTTTGTATTCGATCCGACCGGCATACTCTTCGCAGTGGTATCTGTCGCCATTGCTGTAACAGGATGCTTCTTCATCGTATGGATGATGGATCGTATAGGATTCTCTCGATGGTTTTTCGGGAAAGTCCCGGCACTGCAATCTTACTGAAATATAAGAAGGACAAAAAGAGTAACTTTGTGGCTAGTAACATATAATTCTCCGATAGCGCAACTATATGAATATATCAAACGAAGAACTTCGACTCAGATGCGACAAGATAAGTAAGGCTCTTGTAGCAGAGGGATGCAAAGCAGTGCTCCTCCGCAGTATCGCAAACCATATCTACCTTACCGGGAGCGTATTCTCGGGCTTCACCTACCTGAAAGCGGGGGAGAAGCCAATCTTCTTTGCAGAGAAACAGGCCGCAGCTCTCAATGGCTACGCTCGTGTACACTTGATCCGGAAGCCCGAACAGATGCCTGAGATCTTGGCATCCTATGAATATGAGCTTGACGAAAATACCTGTGTCGAACTCTCTACACTCCCCTATGCCGAGTACATGAGACTTGCAAAGATATGTAACGGAGGGAAGTTCGGAAGCAAGGATGCCTCCACTCTCATGCGCACCGTACGAAGTATCAAAACCGCTGAAGAGATAGCCGAGATACGTAGAGCGGCTGCCATTCACATGGAAGTCTATCGCCTTGCTCCCACTCTCTATCGCCCCGGGATGACTGATCTCGACTGGCAGCACGCCATAGAGTATGAGATGCGTAGGCATGGTTCGATAGGAACGTTCCGTTGCTTCGGTCCGCGGATGGAGATCTTCATGGGCAACATCTCGGCAGGAAGCAATGCGGATGTCGCAGCGCCATACGACTTCACCATGGGGGGAGCAGGCTCTCCTGCGATGCCTATGGGTGCCGCCGGCATACCCATCACCGAAGGGATCACGCTCATGGTAGATATGTCTGGCAACTATGGCCCGTACAATACCGATATCACACGCGTATATACCCTGGGAGGGATCAGTGCAGATGCCCAAAGAGCACACGACCTGTCGGTAGAGATGCATCGCTACTTTACGGAAACGGCAGCACCGGGAGTCGAAGTATCAAGTATATATAATGAATGTGTCCGAATGGCCGATACGGCAGGGCTGGCACAGCACTTCATGGGGCAGACGCACCAAGTCAAGTTCGTCGGTCACGGGGTAGGCATAGAGATCAACGAACCTCCGGTAATGACACCACGCTGGGAGGGTGTCTTCGAAGCAGGGATGACGGTGGCGTTCGAGCCGAAGTTCGTCATCACTCCCACAGGAGCCGTAGGTATCGAGAATACTTACCTCATCACTGAAACAGGAGTAGAGAACCTTACCCCCCTCCCAACGGAAATCATATCACTATCATAACCCTTAATTGTATGAAAAGAACTATACCTCTACGGCTACTCAGCCTATTTGTCCTCATCTCCACTCTGCTAAATGTGGAGGTACTGGTAGGGCAACCGTACAGCAAAGATCGGGTAAAGCCGGTCAAGAATGTCATATTCATGATCGCAGACGGTGCATCTCTTGCAACCATGTCTATGGCACGTTGGTATCAACGCACCATGAACGAAAAGGAGCAACGCCTGCATCTCGATCCCTACCTATCCGGTACGATCCTTACATACTGTTCGAATGCTCCGATCGGAGACTCCGCACCTACCACGTCTTGTTATATGACCGGCATCCCATCGCTCAAGGGATTTGTATCTACCTATCCCTACTCTGTCGGCAAGGATGACCTAATCCCGCTCGATACCACTCGTGCTTATAGTCCGGTAATGACCCTTATGGAGGCGACACGTATAGAGCATGGACGCAAACTGGGTCTGGTCTTTACGTGCGAATTGCCCCATGCGACCCCAGCCGACTGCGCTGCCCATAGCTATCGCAGGGCAAAGTATGACTGGATTGTACCGCAAATGGTGCACAACGGATTGGATGTTGTCATCGGCGGAGGTGCATCGCTTATCACCCCCGAACACCGTGCGGCACTCGAAAGACAAGGATGCGCTGTCTTCCTCGACGATATAAAGGGGATGAGAGAGCACCAGGAAGGCAAGATTTGGAGCCTGTTCGACGAGATGGATGTCCCGTTCGACCTCGATAGAGATCCGGCAGTCACTCCCTCCCTTGCCGAGATGACGGAGACCGCCATCCGGCACCTCGATGGGGAGAAAGGCTTTATGCTGATGGTCGAAGGCAGTAAAGTAGACTGGGCTGCCCACTCCAATGACCCGGTGGGATTGGCAACGGAGTTCCTCGCATTCGACAAAGCCTGCAAGGTTGCTCTGGACTTTGCGAAAAAAGATGGCAATACAGTCGTCATCATTACCACAGATCACGGCAACAGTGGCGTAAGCATCGGAGTACGACACCTGAAGAACTATGCCGGGACTTCGCAAGAAACCCTCTTTGGACCTCTGACAAGGATACGCAAGACTTCAGACGGGTTGGCAGACATACTCCAGAAGACTCCATACAAGGATGCGCCAGCTATCTTCCTCCGTGAGGCAAACATCACGCTCACTGACGAAGAGTTCAAGACCCTTGCTCTGGTTGAGGGATATGAACAAAGCCCTATCCCCGAAGAACAACGCAAAGAATCGACCAAGAATGAAGATATCCTATACGCAGGATCTCTATCAGCTTACGTCGCTCATATCTATCGCGAACGCATGTATTTCGGATTCACCACCTTCGGACATACGGGCGAAGAGGTCTTTCTTGCCGTATATGCTCCTGAGGGGACTGAGCGGATGACCGGCTTCAATACCAATATCGAGCTGCACGAGTATATGCACGCTCTCCTGGGACTTGACGACACGATGATCGAGATGAGCGATAAGTACTTTGTGCCTCATACCAAAGTGTTCGAAGGGATGAAGTATAGCGTCACCGGAAAGGACGTGACGGACAAGCGTCTTACCGTGCGTTTCCGTGGCAAGACTATGGTTATCGAGTCCTTCACCAACCGGGTAATGCTCAACAAATCAGTGGTTGAAAGCGCCGTCCCTGCCATATACGTAGACAAGAACCACCTATTCTATGTAGACAAACATCTCGCAGACCTCCTGAGAGAAGACGACAACGACTGACCACACTTCCGGTTCGCTCATTAGAGAAGAGAGGCAGATTCCAACGAGTACTGCCTCTCTTTCTTTTATCATTACAGATGATAGCCTTTTGTGTACAAGGACTTGAATACCGAGGGGCCCTCTTGAGTCTGCCCGGTGGCCTCATAGACCATGCGTGAAGATCCGATAAGCCATGCAAAAACATATTTCCACAAATTCTATTCATAGGATTATTTCTATCGGGTCTATGCCTTATCACAAAGATACAAATCCCCCCCCATGAGCCACTCAAGCGGTGCTTCCCGGTATCGAAAGACAAAAGCCCGGCAATCCCTTTGATTGCCGGGATTTCGTCTTTCGGTTTATTGTATACTCTTCTCGAGCTTCTCTATCAGCCCGTCAAGGAGAGTGGCGAGAGCCTCGTACTGCTCCATATCCGTCCCGTCGGAGATCCGAGACGATACCGCAGCAGGTATCCCTATCGCGTCTTTGCGCAAGTCTGCTCCCGCCTGCGTGAGTGCGATGAGCACCTTACGCTCATCCTCCTTGGCTTTTGTTCGGGTAAGGAGCCCGGAGTGTTCCATCCGCTTGAGGAGGGGGGTCAGAGTGTTGGTATTGAGTCCGAGACGATTTACCAGTACCCCCACGGAGACACCGTCCTGCTCCCACAGCACAAGCAGCACCAGATACTGAAGGTAAGTGATCCCCAACCTATCGAGATAGGGCTGATATAGCCGAGTGATCAGCCTCGACACCGTATAGAAGCGAAAGCAGAGCTGGTGGTCGAGCAGCAGTGGATCGAACGAAGATCTGTCCATAGGCAACAACAAGCTTACTTGAGCCCCAATGCTCGACGGATCGCGTGCTCCATCGATTCCGGCTTCGTCAGGGGAGCAAATCGATCGACACGCATTCCGTCTCGATGGACAAGGAACTTCGTGAAGTTCCACTTTATACCCTTGCCGAACCATCCTCCGGCACGACTTTTGAGCCAAGTGAATACCTCATCCTCATTGTTCCCGTTCACATCCACTTTAGACATGATGGGGAATGAGACACCATAGTTGAGCTGGCAGAAGCTCTCCGCCTCGGCGTTGGTCGCAAGTTCCTGTCCGGCAAACTGCCCACACGGAAATCCTATGATAATCAACCCATACTCGGCGTACTTCTTGTACAACTGTTCGAGCCCTTTGAACTGAGGAGTGAAGCCACACTTGCTTGCGGTGTTCACGATTAGCATTACCTTTCCCTCATACTGCCCAAAGTGATGCTCGTTCCCTTTGCTGTCCTTGGGAATGAAGTCGAAAATTCTCTTTTCCATAACCTATTATCCTTTTATATCGTTTACGACACAAAGGTAGCACGATTTATTTATATCGCAAGCGACATATCATTCTTTTCGTTACCAGTTGCCGTAGAATTTTCCTATAGATGCGGGTGAATATCCACAAGCGTCCCGGCCCTCTGCCTTCTCGTCCGAGAGCATACGAGACAGAGGACAGCAGGGCGAAATCTATCCGTCGGGACGAAAACACACAAAACCAAAGATATAAACCTCTCGACATCGGGATGTGAAGTAGTTTTCCGCCCCTGAAAAGTAGTTTTCCGGGACTGGTCACTACATTTCAGCCGCTGAAAACTGATTTTCAGCGACTGAACTCAACTCTTCGTCCCGTTGCCTACGTCTTTCTTACCGGACACACCGAGATTACTATGCCGAGGGACAAATCTTCAGAAGATTATGGAGAGGGAGAGCGATCCCGGGAATTTTATGCATATATCGGATAGGTTATTACGCTTTTTGTCGTAATTTTGAAAGGATAGCATGATCCGTTATTTATTGGGATAGAAAAAAACATGAAAGAGAACTTCGATACGACAGTAGACGGCAAGCGGGTCGCACTGTACACCATACGCAACCTCAACGGAATGAGAGTGGACATCACCAACCTCGGAGGCAAGGTGGTCAACATCATCGTACCCGACAGAGACGGGAAGCCTACCGATGTAGCTCTCGGACACGATACCATAGAGGACTATATAGCTTCGGAAGAGCAGTACTTCGGTGCGATCTGCGGCAGGTATGCCAACCGTATTGCACGAGGAGACTTCAAGATAGATGGCACGACATACTCGCTCGCGATCAATAATGGACCCAATGCGCTCCACGGAGGGCTCAGGGGCTTCAATGCAGTCGTCTGGGAGGTGGTGGAGCACACCGATACTCTCCTGAAGCTCTCGTACGTATCTCCCGACGGAGAGGAGGGCTATCCCGGCACGCTCTCCGTGACCGTCACTTACAGCGTGGGGGAAGCGAACGAACTGCGTATAGACTACGGTGCGACCACATCACGCCCCACGGTACTCAACCTCACGAACCACTCCTACTTCAACCTCAGCGGTGAGGGCGACCCTTCGGTACATGACCACGAACTGGTCATCAACGCCCGCACCTACCTCCCCACCGACGACACAGCCATACCATATGGTGCACCGGCTCCCGTAGCGGGGACCCCTATGGACTTCACCGCTCCGCACACCATCGGAGAGCGTATAGATGAGCCTGTGGACCAGCTTGTGTGGGCACGGGGTTACGACCATACGTTCGTGATAGATAAACCTCTCGGGAGCTTTGACCTCTGCGCTGTCTGTTCTTCGCCCAAGAGCGGTATCACGCTCTCGGTCTGGAGCACCGAACCTGGTATGCAGGTCTACACGGGCAACTGGATGTCGGGCAATATGAGAGGCAAAGGGAGCAGCCGCTATCCGGCACGCTCGGCAGTATGCTTCGAGACACAGCACTTCCCCGACTCGCCCAACCGCACAGAGTATCCCTCGACAGTGCTTCGCCCGGGCGAGGACTTTACGAGCCGCACAGTATATGCATTCGGCATAAAGAGCTAATCAATAAATACACAACAATAACTTTAGGCAAAACAATCACCGTATGTCTGTTTCAAAACAACAAAACTACTTCGTGCCATTCATCATTATGGTGGTACTGATGTCCCTGGTGGGATTGATCACAAGTCTCAACCAGCAGTTCCAGGCACCCATGAAGGCGGCTTATCTCCTTATGGGAGGCAGTCTGACGAATACCCTTACGACAGGGATCATATTCGCCTTCTTCCTTGCGTACCTCTTGATGGGGCCGTTCACCTCATCGTACATAGAGCGCAAAGGACACAAGCAATCGCTCATCTTCGGGCTATGTATCCTCATCGTGGGATTCGGTCTTTACGAGCTCTCTGCGTATGTCTTCGACACGTATGACCTACCTTCGTTCAGCTCAAGTATCGAAGAGGCTAAGGCTATCATCGCCCAGCAAGAGCTCGGAGTCGAGGCCATGAAGGCTCAAGCTGCGCTCACGGGCAACTTCGAGGTACAGCTCACCAAGGCGGGAGAGTACTCATCGCTCAAGTACCTTCACGATGCTGTGGTGCCGATGGCGTACTGGGTCTTCATCGTTGCGGCTTTCGTAGCCGGTACAGCCCTGACCTTCCTCCAAGCGGTAGTGAACCCTTATGTCGTCGCATGCAATGTCAAAGGGACTTCGGGCGTACAACGCCAGAGCATCGCTGGGGCAGGGAACTCTGCCATGACGACTATCGGCCCGCTGATCGTGGCATACCTCATCTTCTCAGGCAAGGAAGGACTCGACATCAGTATGACTTCGCTCTACCTCCCGATCCTCGTACTCATAGTGCTCGTTGCGATCATCACGTTCACTCTCAGAGGAATCTCCCTCCCTGGGATCGCAACAACGGAAAAGAAAGAGGGTGAAGTGCTCACGGAAAGTATCTTCTCCTTCCGCCACCTTATACTGGGAGTCATTGCCATATTTATGTACGTGGGTGTCGAAGTATGCGTAGGTGCCAATATCAACCTTTACGCTTCGGACCTCGGCTTCTCGCTCCCACAGGCAGCTCTGATGGCATTCCTCTACTGGGGAGGTATGCTTGTGGGACGCCTCCTTGGCAGCTTCCTCAGCAAAGTGAGCGCAAAGGTACAACTCACCGTCACCACCATAGGTGCAACTCTACTGGTAGGCGCGGCCATGGCTACCGGCAATCCTTGGCTGCTTGTCGGCGTAGGGCTCTTCCACTCCATAATGTGGCCGGCGATCTTCTCGCTTGCGATTGAAGGTCTTGGCAGATACACCTCCAAAGGGACCGGGCTATTGATGATGGGTGTCGTGGGTGGAGCCATCCTTCCGCTTGCACAAGGCTACCTGGCCGACCTGCTCGGAGACTGGTCTATGACGTGGCTTATCGTCATCGTAGGCGAAGTGTTCCTGCTCTACTACGCACTCTCGGGCAGCAGGGTACTGAAGAGAGACTCCAACCTGGCGTAAACGACCGCTTACTTTTCCGGACATAACACTAAAAAGATATGAGAGATATAGAATTTGTTAGGAGTAGATTTATCAAACACTTTGACGGATCTACGGGGGAGATATTCGCATCTCCCGGACGTATCAACCTTATCGGTGAGCACACCGACTACAACGGGGGCTTCGTCTTCCCCGGTGCCATCGACAAAGGGATCACGGCAGAGATAAAACCCAATGACACAGATACCGTGCGCGCTTACGCTATCGACCTGAAAGACTACGTGGAGTTTGGACTCGGAGAAGAGGATGCACCACGTACCTCTTGGGCAAAATACATCTACGGAGTATGTCGCGAGATGATAAAGAAAGGAATCCGAGTGAAGGGATTCAATACAGCGTTCGCAGGAGATGTACCTCTCGGTGCAGGGATGTCCTCATCGGCTGCGCTCGAAAGCACATATGCCTTTGCTCTCAACCGCATCTTCGGAGAGGAAAAGGTGGATAAGTTCGACCTGGCTAAGGTAGGACAGGCGACCGAGCATAACTATGTCGGTGTGAAGTGCGGCATCATGGATCAGTTTGCTTCGCTCTTTGGTAAGGCAGGACAGCTTATCCGTCTCGACTGTCGCAGTCTTGAGTACGAGTATTACCCGTTCAATCCCGTGGGATTTAAGCTCGTCCTGCTCGACTCATGCGTAAAGCACGAATTGGCTTCGTCGGCATACAACAGACGCCGTGAGTCATGTGAAGCGGTCGTTGCCGAGATACGCAAGACCCATCCCCGGGTAGAGTACCTGAGAGATGCGGATATGTCGATGCTCGAAGCCGTACGCGGTAAGGTATCGGACGAGGACTTCATGCGTGCCAAGTACGTTATCGAGGAGATCCAACGGGTACTCGATGTGTGCGAAGCACTAAAGGCAGGCGACTACGATACCGTAGGCGAGAAGATGTATGAGACACATGCAGGCATGAGCAAGCTATACGAGGTGAGCTGCGAAGAGCTCGACTTCCTCAACGACATCGCACGTGAGTGCAACGTGACTGGGTCTCGTGTCATGGGAGGTGGCTTCGGAGGTTGCACTATCAACCTTGTTCGCAACGAGTTCTACGAGCTCTTCATCGAGACGGCAAAGGCACGATTCAAGGAGAAGTTCGGTAGAGAGCCCAAGGTCTACGACGTCGTCATCAGCGACGGTGCGCACGTCGTGGCATAACGATGCACATGGATTACCACTACGAAGGGCGATGGGCTTAGGGTCCACCGCCCTTCGTATTTGTATTATACCTATCTTTATATCAGACAAAAGCGGATAGCGTATGAACGAACATAACTTCTCCGACTACCTCCATGAGTACGCGGGGCTCTGTCCGGAGCGACGCGAGCGACTATTGGAGCACAGTCGTATCATCGAGCTTTCGAAAGGCGACATCATACTTCGCCCGGGCGAGGTGTGCCGTCACCGCTTCTTTGTGGAGCGAGGTGCGGTACGGGAGTACTCCATAGACCCATCCGGCAAGGAGCACAACCTGCTCTTTGCCCTCGAGGGATGGTTCATCATCAACGTGGAGTCGGTCTTCTTCGCCCGCCCCTCGAGCTACTTTGTCGAAGCCATCGAGTCCACCCGGCTGCGACTTATCGAAGAGTCGGAGGTCAAAGCTCTCATGCAGGAGGACGAGGGGTTTGAGAAGTTCGACCGAGACCTGCTATACGAACACATCCGTGCCCTTCAGCATCGTATCACTTCGCTACAAAGCACCTCGGCGATGGATCGCTACCTCCACTTCATCAAGGCCTATCCGGAGATGGTGCTGCGCCTGCCGCAAGGATTGATCGCCTCCTACCTCGGCATCACCCCGGAGAGCCTGAGCCGCATACGCAGAGCCATCGCCGACAGATAGGCATTTGTTATCATAGGTCAATGCACAGGAGTGGTGCAACTCCTAACTTTGCAGTATCAAAAAAACAACTAAAGAAAGGATTAGGACTTATGATGACAAAAAAGATTGCCTTTATCACTCATCCCCAAGAGACGCACTGGGTAGGTGACGGGTTCCGTGTCCACAACTTCATACCCGCAGTCCCGGGACTATCGATGCAGGAGATGGATCCATTCATCCTGCTGGACTACAACGCCAAGATGGAAGTCGCGCCAAGCGATATCCCACGTGGGGTCGATGTGCATCCGCACAGAGGCTTCGAGACAGTGACCATCGCCTATGAAGGAGAGGTAGAGCACCACGATAGCACCGGTAGCGGAGGAGTGATCGCTCGGGGCGATGTGCAGTGGATGACCGCAGCCTCCGGCGTACTGCATAAGGAATACTACGGTCGAGAATGGGCAAGGCAGGGAGGTACGTTCCAGATGGTCCAGCTCTGGACTAACTTACCCAAAAAGGATAAGATGAATACGCCCTCCTATCAAGCCATACAAAACAGCAGCATGGGGCGGTACACTCTCCCCGATGGTGCGGGACTGGTCGAGGTCATCGCGGGGTCATACAAAGGGACCAATGGACCTGCGAAGACGCACTCTCCCATACACCTGATGAATGCCCGCCTCAATATGGGAGGGAAGGCTACGTTCGACTTCCCTGCTCACTACAATACGGCACTACTCGTGGTACAAGGCTCCGTACAGGTCAATGGGCAAGATGCTCCGACAGACAACTTTGTCAAGTTCGCCAACTCCGGAGAGACCTTCGAGCTCGAAGCGACATCTCCCGATACCATCGTGCTCGTGATGAGCGGCGAGCCCCTACGAGAGCCTATCGTCTCCTATGGGCCTTTCGTGATGAACTCGAAAGCAGAGATCATGCAAGCGTTCGACGACTTCAATCATGGTCGCTTCGGTCACTTGGAATAATTCCACCCGAATCGCTCCGGACCATATCCCCGAGGGCGGGCAGGCAAGTCATTTGCCTGTCCGCCTTCCATCTTTCATACCTAAGGGGTAGATAAGAGACTCCTCTCTGTACGGCAAGAAACTTCGTGAGACCCGGATATAAATTTGTAATCGGGAGCGGAAAACTAATTTTCAGGCGCGGAAAACTAACAACCGGGGGCAGAAAAGTACTTTTCCGCCCCCGGTTACCACTTCTCATACGGCAAAAGAGAAGTTTTGGTGCCGTAGTTCGCATCCTTCAGAGGTAGCCATTGCACGGTCGCTCACGGTAAGAGCGACACCGACAAGCCGGACACACGGCTCCGCTTCAGGGGGATAGAGGACGGGGGCTTCGGATTGTGCTTTGATAAGAGCCTTAAGCACAATCATATCACGATCGGCTGCGCTTACTTCGTTCTCGATTTTGAGGAGGCGCGCCTCGTGATCGTCAAGTAGTCTTTCGAGTTGGCTTAGGTCGGTACATCCTGAAAATACGCAGACACAACAGATACTATGAGAACATTCTCAGAGTTGTTCTCATAGGATAATTGCGTTAGAGGTCGTTTATAAATGCGTATTAATCTCTTTTGATTTATTCCAATAGTTGTAGAAGACCTCTTCCAGCACCTTGTAGAGCGTCTCGTGCTCTATGATGAGTGCGGTCAGGTTCGGCTCCGTCTTCAGGGGGTCGGCCAGCGGGAGCATTACGACCCTCTTATCGAAGAGCGACAGCTTGATGGGGAGAGTATCGATCACTCTCGATTGCACCCCGACCTCTCTATTCTTTCTGTGGAAGTAGCTATCTCCGTATGAGTCTATCTCGGCAGACTCATATATGACTTTTATCTCCGCTCCTCCGGCGATGAGGTGGGCGTTTTCGTCCGCTTCGATGTTCGCTTCGTCTTCCGGCATGGTATAGTCCCCCTTACTGAATTCGAGGATCTCCTTACGGACATTAGACCTTAAGGAAGTATACTTGTGCACTTGCTCTTGACGACCTCTTACCACCTCCACGAAGTCGTAGTCTTCCAGGCGAGCGGTCCGGCTCCTATACATTTTGTTCAGAGCTCCGGTAACGCGCTCGTGCATCTGTCTCAGCGAACGTACCCTATCCTCTTCCTCTCGGACCAGACCCTCGAGGGCAATCTGAGGATCGACAGCTTTGTAAGTCTGTCCTCCCGGATTACAAGAAGTGCTCTCCTTGCAGAAGCCCTTACGTATGAGCGAGGCAAGTGCCTCGTAGACTTTGGTCCGAGGTACGTCGGTAAACTTCGGGATAGCTGCTGCCGTAATCTCATTCACACCCAACAGGACATTGTAGACCTTGGACTCCCTTTCGGATAAGCCCATGTTCATTAAGCTGTAGATTACATTAAGGTTATCGTATTCAGTATCCACTATATAGTCTTTTTGTGATTTTTTTTCCTAGCGCCTTAGTCGCCCTTATAGGCAGGCAATTTTTGTAAATATACACACAACTATCGAATAAGCAAACAATGAACATAATATTTCATAACGAAAGTAGGAAATCTTTTCCGCGGAGCTTATCCTGTAAGAGTCGCTGGGAAGTGGTCGAGAGTCACGACTCACTGCCCGAGGCACCGGAGGAGAAGTGCCCCGAAGCCCGTTAGGAAACCCTCGCTTACCGGATATGAATTAGTTTGCAGGGACTGAAAACTAATTTTCCGCTGCTGAAAAGTAATAACCGGGGGCTGAACAGCACTTTTCAGCTCCCGGAGACAACATCACCTCCCGGCATCCCACACTTTCTTACCATACCTGAAGGGGATGCCGACGGCACACAATCTCAACGGGAGCGATACCCTTCTTCCGCGCCCCTCTACCCTCCCAAGTCCGGGACTGCACCTGCCCTCGGTGCCTCACACTTAGCCCGTACACCCATACCGCAGAGGCACGAGTCAAAATCACTATAAATGGTGATTGCAAAGGAAGCATCTATTCCATACATTTGCTACCGAGATACACTCCTATCTGGCTATATCCGGAGCCTGAGATATAGCTTGTAACGAGACTAAGCACAACGATACGTATATGGAATACACTTTCTTCACAGCACTGCAAGCAGGCTGGCTCAATGCTTGGATACCTTCTTTCGGCATTGTATTGGTACAATTTGTGCACATGGGCATCTTCCGTGAGAGTGGGAAGCGCGCCACAGATACTTCGTGGTACACAACGAAAGACAAAATATATGCTTCGCTGAGTACCCTCTTCCAATTAGCCCTACTCATACTCTCCATTTTCACACCTCTAAAGCCGAGGACATGGTGGTTCGGCATGGGGTCAGTCATCTACACACTCTCCCTTCTGGCACTGATAGCAGCCTTCCACAGCTATGCAAGGGGCCCTAAAGGGGAAACGATCAGCGTAGGGATCTATCGCCTATCTCGCAACCCGATGTACTTCTTCTTCATCACCGGGATGATAGGTGTCGGCATAGCTTCGGCATCGTTATGGATGATGATACTCATCATCCCCTTTGCCTATGCCATACATGGTTCATCCTCGGAGAGGAACGTTACTGCGAAAAGACTTATGGTATAGAATACAGGAGATATAAAGAGATGACTCCTCGCTACTTCGGGTGCAGGAGGAAACGTAGAAGTATCGTGACACTGCGACAAAGGGATGCCTACGCGAAGGTGATAAAACGCTATGACGCCATACTCACCGGGAGGACGTGGTGGTCGAGGCTCTATATGAACTGTATATGGCGTACCGATGACGTCAAGATCGCAAAGGAGGTATTGGCAATGATCCCTGACGATCTCGACGGAAAAGTACTGGACGTCCCTGTGGGGACAGCCGTATTCACACACGAGAAGTATCGCGGTATGCCTCACGCAGAAATCACCGGCCTGGACTACTCGGAACGTATGCTGGAGATCACGCGTAAGAGGATTGAGGAATCTGGGCTCGGGAAGCTCCGCCTCGTGAGAGGCGATGTAGGGCACCTTCCTTTCGGGGACGACTACTTCGACTATGTGCTCTCGATGAGTGGATTTCAAGCATTTCCTGACAAGGAGCGGGCACTTGCCGAAACATTCCGCGTACTGAAGCCGGGAGGAGTATTCTTAGGTTGCTTCTACGTCAAAGGGGAACGCACCTTAGCCGACTGGGTAGTGAAAGTGGTCTTGAACCGAAAGGGCTTCTTCATCCCGCCACACTTCACACGCACAGATGCCCAAATACGACTCCGCACACTCTATGGCGACAACGTTCAAATAACGCGCCACCGCTCGATGCTCCTCTTCAAGTGTATCAAGCCGACACCTCCCAATCCCCTTAAATGAACGACATAGACATCGATGCTTGCACTTAAAGGATAAACTAAATATAAGGGGCTAAAGCTCAAATGCGCGACTTAGGCACCGACACACGCTCGGCACGCTTGTAGCTCTCTGCACCACTCGTCCCACCCACCTACTATCCAGATACCGGCTTAAGCGACAAGGGAAGCGGACCTAACAGCACCTCGCAACCATCCCACTTCCACCTAACCAACAGATTGGAGGGAAAAATGACAGGGGGCCACCAAATCATTCAACACCCCCATCACTATGTAAATAACAGGTTATATGGCACACCCATTACAGATCATCGACCTCACGACTGCCCGACTGCTATCTGGATAGCGGGTTAAGGAGAATACCATTCCAACTCATCCGTTAATCCAAAAGACATCATTGGTAAGACCCCAAAAATTTAGACAAAAGTGCACTTGCGACCTGTCGCACCTCA
Source organism: Porphyromonas sp. (assembly GCA_041791495.1). GTDB lineage: Bacteria > Bacteroidota > Bacteroidia > Bacteroidales > Porphyromonadaceae > Porphyromonas_A. Next base: position 18,935 of record JBHBLB010000057.1, on the reverse strand, counting down.
CCTCCCCCGGACACTATCTACATAACGACTCAAACGAAGTCCGTTGGGGTCATGGCGATGATGATATATCAATTGTACCATTGTGGATACTTCTCCTTAGTGGAAATAAAAACTTTAAGTGTCTCCCGTGGTCGACCGAATGCCCCGAATTGTACCTTAGCGGAATTAAAAAATTGCAGGCCAGACGCGCGAAGGCGATAGAGTGTGCCCATAACTATACCGAAGAGAACTCACCACTGCACCATACAAATAAGGATTCTGTATAATCAAACTCATCTCTACCGCCCTCTCAGAAATCCCAATCATACAATACTGACAAAGATTCAGGCAAGTACCACAACACATACTTCGGCACATTAAACGCCACTCAGCAAACAAAAAGAGTGCTGCAAAACATCTTATTGTCTTGCAGCACCCCTTAATTATTCTGATATATATCCAGCTACATTACTCGCCAGCTTGTTCTGCAGTTTCCACTTTCTTGCGACGCGAACGACGAGTCTTTGTACCCTTAGTTTCCGTAGAATTTTCTGCAGTCTTCAGGCGATCTGGGTTGAAGTCTACCAACTCGATGAAACACATCATCGCATCGTCACCTTGACGGCGGCCAAGTTTAAGAATACGTGTATAGCCACCGGGACGATTGGCAATAGCCTGAGATATATTTTGGAAGAGCTCAGTCACAGCGTACTTGTTCTGCAAATCCGCAAACACCATACGGCGCGAGTGCGTAGTATCTTCTTTAGCACGATTGATGATAGGCTCTACATACACACGAAGGGCCTTTGCCTTAGCAAGAGTGGTTACGATTCTCTTGTGCATGATGAGTGAAGTCGCCATATTTGAGAGCATCGCAGCTCTATGAGATGACGTACGACCAAGGTGGTTGAATTTCTTTCTATGTCTCATTGCTTATATAAGTTCGTCTAAGTTATTCTTTATCTAATTTGTACTTTGCGATATCCAATCCAAAGGTCAAATCCAACTGATCAAGGAGATCTTCAAGCTCGTTAAGCGACTTTTTACCAAAGTTGCGGAACTTGAGTAGCTCAGATTTGTTGTACTTGACAAGTTCGCCCAAAGTCTCTACGTTAGCCGCCTTAAGACAGTTGAGAGCTCTGACTGAAAGATCAAGATCAGAGAGCTTTGACTTCAATAATTGACGCATGTGGAGAATACTTTCATCGAAAACTTCTTCCTCTACATTGTCCTCCAACTCTACATCAATGCTCTCGTCAGAGAACAACGTAAAGTGATGGATAAGGATAGAGGCAGCTTCCTTGAGTGCATCCTTAGGTGAAATTGAACCGTCAGTATCTACTTCGATAACAAGCCTGTCGTAGTCGGTCTTCTGCTCAACACGAGTATTGTCGACCTTATACTTGACATTTACAATAGGCGTGTAGATAGCATCTATTGCAATCTGCTGAACATCGCTAAATGTCTCGGCAATCTCCTCAGCTGGGATATAACCGCGCCCTTTATCTATGGTCAGCTGGATCGTAAATGATGCAGACTTATCACAATTACAAATTACGAGATCTTTATTCAGCACTTCAAAGTTGCTAAGCTGTGCAGATATATCAGACGCTGTCAGTTGCTCAGACTTACTTACCTTGACTGTCACTGTCTCTTCTGTCGCACCCTCTACCACCTGCTTTAGACGCACCTTTTTAAGGTTGAGTATGATGTTAGTTACGTCCTCCATCACACCCGGTATGGTGGCAAACTCATGATCTACGCCATCTATCTTAATAGAGTTGATGGCAAAACCTTCGAGGGACGAAAGCAATATTCGGCGCAGGGCATTACCTATCGTAATCCCATACCCGGGCTCTAATGGCTTGAATTCAAACTTCCCGTGATAGGGAGTTGACTCAAGCATAAGAACGCGCTCGGGCTTTTGAAATGCTATTAAAGACATACCTCAATTTTATTTTGAATACAATTCTACGATTAATTGCTCCTTAATGTTCTCTGGAATATCTTCACGTGAAGGGACATTGAGGAACTTACCGCTCATAGAGCTTTTCTCCCATTCCAACCAAGAATACTTGGAGTGCGAACCGGATTGTACGGCGTCAGCAATAACCTCAAGAGACTTAGAACGCTCTCTCACACCAACAACCTGGCCGGGCATAACACAATATGATGGGATATTAACCACTTTGCCGTCCACCACAATATGGCGGTGCGAAACAAGCTGGCGCGCTGCATCACGAGTCTTAGCAAGACCAAGACGATAAACTACATTGTCGAGGCGTTGTTCAAGTAGCTGCAAAAGGACTTCACCCTTAACCCCCTTCATGCGAGACGCTTTATCGAAGAGGTTACGGAATTGGTTCTCTAGTACTCCATAAGTGTACTTTGCCTTTTGCTTTTCACGCAGCTGAATACCGTACTCAGATGTCTTACGACGATGTGAGTTACCGTGTTGTCCCGGAGGATAATTCTTCTTTGATTTAATAGTGCCGTAGATAGGCTCGCCAAATTTACGAGCGATCTTAGCTTTTGGACCTGTGTATCTTGCCATTTTGAAACGTTTTACATGAGATGATATATGTACAGCCGCGATTGTCTGAGAGGGAAAAGCAATCCTATATATATTTACATATACACCTCATTCATGAACATGTTTGGTCTGATATTATATTGAAATAGATACGAGTAATTTTAGACTCTTCTCTTTTTAGGAGGACGACAACCGTTGTGTGGCATTGGTGTAACGTCTATGATTTCCATTACTTCAATCCCTGCACCATGAATCGTACGAATAGCTGATTCACGACCATTCCCGGGGCCTTTCACAAAAAGACGAACTTTCCGTAACCCGGCATCGAATGCGACCTTTGCGCAATCCTGAGCTGCCATCTGAGCAGCATATGGGGTATTCTTCTTAGAACTACGAAATCCCATCTTACCTGCACTAGATTGCGAGATAGCTTGACCTTGATCGTTCGTGAGGGTGATAATGATATTATTGAAAGAGGAGTGGATATGGGCCTGTCCAACAGCATCCACCTGCACCTTTCTTTTCTTTGCGACTGCTTTTTTTGCCATAATAATGTATTAAAATTACTTTGTAGCTTTCTTCTTATTAGCAACGGTCTTTTTACGACCTTTACGAGTACGCGCATTATTCTTCGTACTCTGCCCTCTCAATGGAAGACCAATACGATGACGGATGCCACGATAACAACCAATATCCATCAGTCGCTTAATGTTCAACTGTACTTCCGCACGAAGGTCACCCTCTACTTTGAACTCTGACGAGATAATTTCACGAATAGTAGCTGCTTGATCGTCAGACCAGTCCTTAACCTTGATGTCACGATCTATACCAGCCTTGCTCAAGATGGTATTAGCACTACTACGACCAATCCCGTAAATGTAGGTCAGGGCAATTTCTCCTCTCTTGTTTTGTGGTAAATCAACACCAACAATTCTTATAGCCATACTATAAATTTATGATTACAATTTGAAGTGCAAAAATAGCAATTATTTTTGACGTTGTTTGTATTTGGGGTTCTTCTTATTGATGATATACAAACGCCCTTTACGTCTAACGATCTTACAATCGGCAGTACGTGTCTTTAAAGATGTTCTTACTTTCATAATATAATGATGAATTATTTGTATCTGAACGAGATGCGACCCTTGGTCAAATCATAAGGGGACATTTCCACTTTCACACGATCTCCAGGCAGAATCCTAATGTAGTGCATCCGCATTTTACCAGAGATATGCGCTGTAATAACATGTCCATTATCAAGCTCAACCTTAAACATTGCATTTGAAAGAGCTTCTACAATAACGCCATCCTGTTCTATAGCTGACTGTTTTGCCATTTAATCTGATTTAAAACTTACTTTTCCCTAAAACATCATACACAAAATCAAAGGTAGACATTAACTTAGCCCGTCCCTCGACAACAGCGATACAAAGCTCAAAATGTGCTGATGGCTTGCGATCCCTTGTACGAACGGTCCATCCATCACTCTCCATCGTAATATTTTTTGAGCCAAGATTAATCATCGGTTCTATACAAATACATAGGCCGTCTTGAATTATCTCTCCAGTACCATGCCTTCCGTAGTTAGGAACTTCAGGAGATTCATGCATCTCTCGGCCTATACCATGACCGACAAATTCACGAACAACAGTAAATCCCCGAGATTCACAATAGGACTGAATAGTTGAAGAAATGTCACCTATTCTACGTCCCGACTGTATTGCCTCAATTCCTTTGAAAAGCGATTCTTGTGTTGTATTAAGAAGATCTACGACTTTAGGGGCAACATCTCCCACAGGAAAAGTAAACGCAGAATCCCCAACAAAACCATCTAATTTTACTCCACAGTCAATCGAAACGATATCCCCTTCATCAAGGATAACCCTATCAGAAGGGATACCATGAACGACTTGTTCATTTACAGAAGTACAAAGTGAGCCTGGAAACCCTTCATAGCCCAAGAATGCCGGGACAGCCCCGCAATCCAATATGTAATCATATGCAACCTTATCCAACTGCTTTGTCGACACACCAGGTTGGATACGTTTTGCTACCTCAGCTAACGTATGAGAAACAAGCTGGTTGGCTGCATATAATTTATTGATCTCTTCCGCTGTTTTTAGCGTAATCATGCTTAAGAAACATCAATATGTTCCACTCGAACGGCCTTTGATACGACCCGTCTCAAGGAGTCCATCGTAGTGATGCATCAGCAAATGACTCTCAATCTGTTGAAGAGTGTCAAGAACGACTCCAACAAGTATAATTAGAGAAGTCCCCCCAAAGAATTGTGCAAAATCTGGGCTTACACTAAACAGACTTGCAAACGCTGGAAGAATAGCTACGATCGCGAGGAAAAACGCCCCGGGCAGAGTAATCTTACTCATTACGTCATCTATGTACTCCTTCGTTGCCTTTCCAGGTTTTACTCCCGGAATAAACCCATTATTCCTCTTCAAATCATCAGCCATCTGACCCGGGTTGATCGTAACAGCAGTATAGAAATAAGTGAAAATAATTATCAGGAAAGCAAAGATAAAATTATACCAGAATCCTGTTCCTTGCACAAATCCCGCCCAAAAAGGAGATGCCTCTGATTCACTAAACTTCAAGAAACTTAGTGGGATAAACATTATTGCCTGGGCAAAAATAATCGGCATAACATTCGCGGCATTCACTTTAAGCGGAATATACTGACGAGCTCCTCCATACTGGCGATTTCCCACAATTTTCTTGGCATACTGAACAGGAATTCGACGTGTCCCTTGCACCAACAGTATAGCCCCTGCAATAACTGCAAGAAGCACCAAAAGCTCAGCTATGAAAACGAACAACCCCCCAGACGTAGTAAACCTCAAGGTAAATTCGTTAACTAGTGCCTGTGGAAGACGAGCAATAATACCGACAAGAATTATAAATGAAACGCCATTCCCAATTCCTTTATCTGTAATACGCTCTCCTAACCAAAGGATAAACATAGAGCCAGCAGTCAAGATTATTGTAGAGGCAATCCTGAACCAAAAACCCTCCGGAAGGATGGACCCAGCCTGAATAAGATTGGACTGCAAATTAATAAGGTAAATAGGAGCCTGGACAATCAAAATCACTAACGTAAGATAACGAGTATACTGATTAATCTTACGACGGCCACTTTCACCTTCCCTCTGCATCTTTTGAAAAGACGGTACAACAATAGCTAACAACTGCATAACAATAGAGGCAGAGATGTATGGCATAATCCCAAGAGCAAAGATGGAGGCATTTGAGAATGCGCCCCCTGAAAACATGTCTAGGAGTGCCAAAAGACCACCCCGGGTCTGATCCTGCAGCGCTGTTAACGCTGCAGGATCAATCCCTGGAAGTACTATAAATGTACCAAGTCGATAGAGGATGATAAAAAATATGGTTGTGAGAATCTTGGCCTTAAGCTCCTCAATTTTCCAGATATTTTGAATCGTCTTTACGAGTTTCATCACGCTTACTGTACTTTGATGGCCTCACCTCCTACATTCTGAATAGCTGCCTCTGCAGACTTCGAAAATGCATGTGCTTCTACTGCCACTTTCTGATTGAGTTCACCATTACCTAACACTTTGATGCGATCGTTCTTGTGAGCTAAACCTCTTTGAACGAAATCCGCAACGGTGATCTTATTCTGGGGCTTCTCTTCTAGCATCCTTGCTATGGATGCTAGGTTGATAGGAGTATACTCAAGTCGATTAGGGTTCGTAAAACCAAACTTAGGCAAACGCCTTTGGAGAGGCATCTGCCCCCCCTCGAATCCAAACTTTCGTGAATACCCGGATCTCGATTTAGCACCCTTATGACCTCGAGTAGAAGTACCGCCTAGACCTGACCCCGGCCCGCGCCCAATTCTCTTACGAGGAGCTGTAGATTGCACGGGTCTTAAAGTTGACAAATTCATAATTCTCAATATATCTGCAAAAGGTTATTTTTCAATAATTTCTATCAGGTGACGTACTTTACGGACATTACCTAGCACAGCACTATTAGCATCTAACTCAACTACTCTATGCATTTTTCTCAGACCTAAGACATCAAGAGCTGCCTTCTGATCCTTAGGACAGCGAATTCTGCTTCGAACCTGCTTAATTTTTATTTTTTCCATAGTTACAATCAACCTCTAAACACTTTTTCAACTGAGATCCCCCTAACTTTCGCAACCTCCAAAGGACTCCTAAGTTCACAGAGAGCAGCAATTGTAGCCTTAACAAGATTATGAGGGTTAGACGAACCCTTACTCTTTGCCAAAACATCTGTAATACCAACACTCTCCAACACTGCACGCATCGCCCCACCTGCTTTTACTCCTGTACCCTCAGATGCAGGTCTAATCATAACATTGGCTCCACCAAACCTAGCCGTCTGTTCGTGGGGAATGGTCCCTCTATGGACTGGTATTTGAAAGAGGTTTTTCTTTGCGGCTTCAACTCCCTTAGCAATAGCTGTTGTAACTTCTCCAGCCTTACCCAAACCCCAACCAATAATGCCATCCTCATTACCAACAACCACAATTGCAGCAAAAGTGAATGTGCGCCCACCTTTGGTCACCTTTGTAACTCGATTGATCGCTACCAATCTATCTTTCAATTCTAGGCCATTTGCAGACTTTACTCTATTCATTGTATAAAATTCTTATGCGTTAAAATTTAAGTCCAGCCTCACGAGCTGCATCTGCCAATGCCTTAACTCGACCATGATAGAGGTACCCATTTCTGTCAAATACGACATTCTCCACCCCCAAAGCAATAGCATTCTGAGCAATAAGAGTCCCTACTTTTGCCGCCAGGTCCTTCTTTGGAAGTCTTTCCGCAAGCCCGATAGAGCTAGCTGCAACAATAGTCCTGCCCTCTGAATCATTGACCAACTGCGCATAGATTTGCTTGTTGCTTCTAAACACAGTCAGACGCGGCTTATCAGCTGTACCAAATATATTTCTACGCACACGCCTCTTTATCTTAAGCCTTCTTTCTTTTTTCATTATCATAATCAAAATAGCTATTTACGTAGATTACTTACCTGCAGTCTTACCAGATTTGCGACGGATGTACTCTCCTTCAAAACGAATACCTTTACCCTTGTAAGGTTCTGGTTTACGGAATGAACGAATCTTAGCACACACTTGACCAAGCAACTGTTTATCCGCAGACTCAAGAATGATAATTGGAGCTTTATTGCGTTCCATTTTTGCCTCTACTAGAACTTCGGTCGGTAATTGAAGAAAAATAGGGTGAGTATACCCAAGAGAGAGTTCCAAGATCTGACCACTGCTGGCAGCCCTATAACCTACACCGATTAACTCTAAAGTTCTCTTATAGCCTTCAGATACACCCACTACCATATTTTTAATTAACGAGCGATACAACCCATGGAGGGCTCGCTCCTCTTGCGTCTCGTGCATGCGCATTACACAAATATTTCCATCACTTATCTCCAGTCTGATCCTTGCGTCAACTACTTGTGAGAGCGTACCCTTAGGGCCTTTGACTGTGATTACGTTATCCTGAATAGAAACATTGACACTCTCGGGGATTGAAATTGGAAGTTTTCCTATCCTAGACATAATATCTCCTTTCTATTTAGTATACGTAACACAAAACCTCTCCACCAATCTTAAGATCAGAGGCCTCTTTATTTGTCATAACACCCCTTGATGTAGACAAGATTGCAATCCCTAAACCATTGAGAACACGAGGCATATCCTTATACCCAACATACTTTCTCAGCCCTGGCTTTGATATCCTCTTAAGAACCTTTATGGCATTCTTCTTAGATACGATGTCATACTTAAGCGCAACCTTAATCGTACCTTGGGGTCCTTCTTCAACAAACTTATAGTTGAGAATATAACCTTTCTCAAATAAAATTTTCGTCATCTCCTTCTTCAAATTCGAAGCAGGGATTTCCACAACACGGTGCTTGGCCATTATGGCATTTCTCAACCGAGTCAAATAATCTGCTATTGGGTCAGTCATTTGTTTAGATTAAATTGATCCGAACACTCGGACAATATTTACAATAATAACATTGAGCTAACAGTCACTCAAATAAACTCTCAAAATTAATTACCAACTAGCCTTTCTCACCCCAGGAATGAGACCTTGGGAAGCCATTTCTCTTAACTGAATTCGAGAAATACCAAAGAGTCTCACATACCCCTTAGGTCGACCAGTAATCCGACATCTATTGTGCAATCGTACTGGAGAAGCATTCCTTGGAAGAGCTTGAAGTGCTTCATAATTTCCTTCAGCCTTATACTTCGCACGCTTCTCCGCATACTTAGTAACCAGCTTGGCTCTTTTCACTTCACGAGCCTTCATTGATTCTTTCGCCATGCTACCTAATTTTCAATTATTTATCTTTCTTGAACGGCAACCCAAATCTCTTGAGAAGTGCAAAACCTTCTTCATCAGTCTGCGCCGAAGTAACAAAAGTGATATTCATCCCCATGATCTTGCTTATAGAGTCAAGATTAATCTCTGGAAAAATGATCTGCTCTGTGACACCTAGAGTATAATTACCCCTGCCATCAAGACGACTATCAATACCCTTAAAATCACGAATACGAGGCAACGCTATACGAATTAGCCTCTCAAGAAACTCATACATTTGCTCTCTTCTCAGGGTAACCATAACCCCAATCGGCATCCTCTTCCTCAATTTAAAGTTAGATATATCCTTCCTAGAAAGCGTAACGACAGGTTTTTGACCAGTTATTGCGGCAAGTTCAGACACTGCCACATCAATAAGCTTTTTGTCCGCTACAGCGGCTCCTAATCCTTGATTAATTACTATCTTCTTAAGTACTGGCACCTGCATAACAGAGCTATAGCCAAACTCCCTCACTAGTTCAGGGACAATACGTTCGCTGTACTCCTTCTTTAAATTAGCTTTAGACATATTACTTCAACACCTCCCCTGACTTTTTTGCGATACGTACTAGCCTTCCATTCTCATTCCTCTGTCGACCTATACGTGTAGGTTTCCCACTCTTTGGATCAATTGGGTTCAGATTAGAAATATGTATAGGGGCCTCAACTCTAATCAGACCTCCCTGGGGATACTTGGCTGAAGGCTTAGCCCTTTTTGTCATAAAGTTCAAACCTTCAACAATAGCCCGTTCCTTCTCAGTATCGACCTTCAATACACGGCCCGTCTTCCCTTTTTCATTCCCAGCATTGACGTAAACTGTATCACCCTTCTTGATATGAAACTTTCTCATTGTTAACCCTTTCCTTAAATAATTCAAAGCACTTCAGGAGCAAGTGAGACAATCTTCATATTAGCTGCTCTAAGTTCTCTCGCAACAGGCCCAAAGATACGACTTGCACGCATATCACCGGCGTTATTCAAGAGCACACAAGCATTATCATCAAAACGTATATAAGAACCATCCGCTCGACGAATTTCTTTTTTTGTTCTAACGATTATTGCCTTTGCTACTGTTCCTTTCTTCACATCGCTTGAAGGAATTACACTTTTAATAGTTACTACGATAACGTCACCAATAGAAGCATATCTTTTCTTTGTACCCCCTAAAACACGAATACACAATGCCTCCTTTGCCCCACTGTTATCAGCCACAACCAATCTTGACTCTTGCTGTATCATAATTACTTTGCTTTCTCAACGATTTGTAATAGTCTCCAGCGCTTGAGACGGCTCAACGGTCGAACTTCCATAATGCGCACTGTGTCACCAATGCCACATTCATTCTTATCATCATGAGCGTAATATTTTTTCGTCTTATTGACAAACTTACCATATATAGGGTGTTTTTCTTTCCAACGGACTGCAACAGTTATAGTTTTATCCATCTTATTACTCGAAACAACCCCCTGTCTTACTTTTCTCAAATTTCTTTCCATTTCAGAACAGGCAAATTATTGGTTATTAATCTTCTGGCGAAGCACTGTATTCAGACGAGCAATCAGACGACGCTGAACGGTAAGCTCAGACGGCTTATCCAGCGGAGCCACACTATGATTCATCCTCATTTTTTGGTACTTCTTGGTTTCGACCAGGAGTCGCTCTTGCAATTCTTGCAGAGCAAGCCCCCCTATTTCGCTATTTCTCATAAGTTCCGCAAATTTCTAATAGGTGTATCTAAAATTCATAATCACGCCTTACAACAAACTTAGTTGTCACAGGGAGCTTTTGTGCAGCAAGACGGAGCGCCTCTTTTGCTATTTCATAAGAAACACCTTCTACCTCGAAGAGCATACGACCTGGGGTCACTGGAGCCACAAAACCCTCGGGAGATCCCTTACCTTTACCCATACGCACCTCAGCAGGTTTTTTTGTAATAGGCTTATCTGGGAATATCCGTACCCAAACTTGACCCTGTCTCTGCATGTACCTCGTCACAGCAATACGAGCGGCCTCTATTTGACGCCCAGTAATCCATTTACTCTGAAGAGCTTTTATCCCGAACGAGCCAAAGGAAAGCTGGCTACCACGCTGAGCATAGCCTTTCATACGCCCCTTTTGCTGTCTTCTAAATTTCGTTTTCTTTGGTTGTAACATGATCTTACTTTTCTAAGCTAGTTAATGGCCTCATCTACTAGATCTCCTGCGCTTAAATTCTCGTCCTTCACGCCCTCCACGACCAATATCACGTTTACCGAAATCCTTCGACTGCGTAAAATCAGGAGCAAGATCTCTCTTTCCATAAATCTCACCCTTGCAGATCCAAACCTTAATCCCAATAAGCCCAACTTTCGTGAGAGCGGCATCTACTGCATAATCAATATCTGCTCTGAAGGTGTGCAGCGGTGTACGCCCTTCTTTAAACATTTCGGAACGCGCCATTTCTGCCCCATTCAGACGACCTGAAACTAAAATTTTAATTCCTTCTGTCCCAGAACGCATAGCAGAAGAAATAGCCATTTTTACAGCTCTGCGATAAGCCATACGCCCTTCAAGCTGACGAGCTATTGTACTAGCAATGATTGAAGCATCAACTTCAGGACGTCTAACTTCAAAAATATTTATCTGAACGTCCTTATCAGTAATCTTCTTCAGTTCCTCTTTTAACTTATCAACCTCTGAGCCTCCTTTGCCGATAATATAGCCCGGGCGCGAAGTACAAATCGTGATAGTTACAAGTTTTAGTGTACGTTCAATAACAATGCGAGCTACACTCGCTTTAGAAAGGCGCGCACCTAGATACTTACGAATTTTGCTATCCTCAAGAAGACTATTAGCAAAATCCACTTTTTTTCCAAACCAATTGGAATCCCAACCTCGTATGATCCCTAAACGATTACTTATTGGATTAGTTTTCTGTCCCATCTAAATTAGTTTTGTTTTGGCATAAGTGTATCGACATACAAAGTCACGTGGTTAGACCTCTTACGGATTCTCGCGCCTCGACCTTGTGCGCGAGGACGCATTCTCTTGAGGGTAGCCCCCTCATCGACAAAAATTCTTGTAACGAAAAGTTCGCCATCCTCAGCTTTACGCTCATTCTTCTGTTCCCAATTAGAAATAGCAGAGCGCAATAATTTTTCGACACGAGAAGAAGCTTCCTTACTAGAGAATTTTAGCACAGCCAACGCTCTATTAACTTCCAATCCTCTAACCATTTCAGCCACTAATCTCATCTTCCGAGGAGAAGAGGGGACATTTGATAACTTAGCAAAGCAAATTGCCTCTCTCCTCATCTTAAGCCCCTCCGCTAATAGTCTTTTTCTTTGGCCCATATTATTGTCACATCAATTTAACATTATTACCCTCATTCATTTTTTTCTATTACCACTGTGACCACGGAAAGTCCTCGTAGGAGAAAATTCCCCTAACTTATGACCTACCATATTCTCAGTAATGAACACGGGGATGAACTTATTTCCGTTATGCACGGCAATCGTATGACCAACGAAATCAGGAGAAATCATGGAGGATCGAGACCAAGTTTTAATTACACTCTTCTTATCACCTTCATTCTGCGCAAGCACTTTCTTCTCTAGCTTGACATTGATATACGGTCCTTTTTTAAGTGATCGACTCATAGTTATATTCGCTTAATAAGGGTTCTTACTTCTTTCTTCTTTCAATAATATATTTTGAAGAATGCTTCTTCAGAGAGCGAGTCTTAAGACCCTTAGCATAGAGACCTGTTCTGCTTCTTGGATGCCCCCCAGAAGCACGCCCTTCACCACCGCCCATTGGGTGATCCACAGGATTCATTACAACACCACGGTTATGCGGCCTACGCCCTAGCCAGCGAGAGCGACCGGCCTTTCCAGAACGCTCGAGAGCATGGTCGGAGTTTCCAACACTACCTATAGTTGCCTTACAGGAAGAAAGAATTCTGCGAGTTTCACCCGAAGGCATCTTCACAACAACATAAGCACCTTCACGAGAAGTCAGTTGAGCAAAAACCCCAGCTGCCCTAACTAGTTTCGCTCCCTGCCCTGGACGCAACTCTATATTATGAATTACAGTACCCACCGGAATTATTGCCATAGGAAGAGCATTACCCACTTCGGGAGCAGCACTTTCACCACTCATCACAGTCTGACCAACCTGCAAACCATCGGGCGCCACGATATACGTTTTTTCCCCATCAGCATAGTACAGAAGTGCAATACGAGACGACCTATTAGGATCATACTCAATCGACTTCACCGCTGCAGGAATACCATCCTTCCTTCTCTTAAAATCAATAAATCTATAGCACTTCTTATGACCACCTCCTATATAGCGCATGGTCATCTTACCCGTGTTGTTACGTCCACCTGTACGCTTCTTTCCTATTACGAGAGATTTCTCCGGGGCATTTGCAGTAATTTTATCAAACGCGCCAATAACCTTATGTCTTTGCCCTGGTGTAGTGGGCTTTAATTTACGTATTCCCATTTCTATACTTAGATATTGCTAAAGAAATCTATTGTTTGACCTTCGGCAAGAGTCACAATAGCCTTTTTGAAAGCAGATTTTTTACCTACAATAACACCAGCTTTCGTATAGCGCATAGATCGCTTGCCGTCATACTTCATTGTATTAACGCCAACAACCCTCACTCCATACATTTCCTCCACAGCATTCTTAATTTGAAACTTGGTCGCATCGCAAACTACGCGAAAACCATAGCGATTAGCCATATTCTCCGTAACCTTCGTGAGCTTCTCTGTTATGATTGGTCGAATCAATATTCCCATACCTTTAAATTCATTATGCATTTAACAATTCAGTCAGCCTTAACAGAGCACTTTCCGTCATAACAAGATACTTTGACTCAACTATTTTATATGTATTGAGCAAATCAACTTGCATTATACTAACGCCTTGGATGTTACGAGCAGACAAATATACAAATTTATCAGTATTACTCAAAGCAAAGAGACTTTTCTTATCAGCGATCCTGAGATTCGTAAGTACTTGAGCGAAGCTCTTTGTCCTTGGCTTGTCAAAAGCAAAATCCTCCACAATAAGAATTTCATTGTTCTTCGCCTTATAACTCAATGCAGAAAGACGAGCTAACCTCTTAACTTTCTTATTCAATTTTTCAGTATAAGAACGCGGGTGCGGCCCAAACACAGTTCCACCTCCATGCATAAGGGGGGACTTAATATCTCCCCGACGAGCTCCACCAGTTCCCTTCTGACGAAAAAGTTTCCGAGTACTCCCAGAGATTTGACTTCTCCCCTTTGTGCTATGAGTGCCTTGCCTCTGATTTGCCCTATACTGCTTTACATCTAGGTAAATCGCATGATCGTTAGGCTCTATCCCAAATATTGCTTCTGGCAACTTAATCTTTCTACCAGTTTCAATACCGCTTACATTAAGTACACTTAATTCCATTACTTCTCAATTCTTAAGATTGAACCTTTAGCTCCTGGCACTGAACCTTTCAAAAGAAGAAGATTGCACTCAGGCATTACTTTGATAATCTCCAGATTTTGCATCGTGACCCTTCTATTGCCAGTCTGCCCAGCCATTCGAGTCCCTTTGAACACTTTTGCAGGATATGAGCAGGCACCAATTGAACCTGGTGCTCTAAGACGGTTATGCTGGCCGTGCGTACTCTCCCCAACGCCACCAAAGCCGTGACGCTTAACTACACCTTGGAAACCTTTGCCCTTCGACTTACCTATCACATCAACATACTGTGCATCGAGCAAAAAATCCACATTAATAATATCTCCCAACTTATGTTCTCGCGAGAAGAACTTGAACTCAGCCAAGTACCTCTTAGGGGTCACAGCAGCTTTAGCAAAATGACCCTTTAGCGGCTTAGAAGTATGCTTGTCCTTCTTATCCTGGAAACCAAGCTGAAGAGCCTCATAGCCATCAACTTCCATAGTCTTAACCTGCGTAACCACACAAGGACCCACTTCAATAACAGTGCATGGTATGCTCTTACCCTCGGCACTGAAAACGGATGTCATTCCGATTTTTTTTCCTAATAATCCTGGCATTTCAGTCTAAAATATTTGTTATTAATCTCATCAAATATCTGTCTTTATTTCAATCTCAACACCACTCGGGAGTTCAAGGCGCGCAAGAGCATCTACAGTAGCTGTAGTTGCATTAACAATGTCAATAAGTCTTTTATAAGTACAAAGTTCAAACTGCTCACGCGATTTCTTATTAACAAATGTCGAACGATTTACCGTAAATATTCTCTTGTGTGTCGGCAACGGTATAGGACCACATATCGTTACACCAGTTGGACTTACAGCCTTGACTATCTTATCAGCGGACTTATCGACTAAACTATGGTCATACGACTTAATTTTAATTCTGATTACTTGATTCATAATGTATACGATATAGATTTCTTACTTGACTAGATCCACTCGTCCCTGCACTTCCTCTAGAACCTGCTTGGCAATAGAAGAGGAAACTTCAGCATAATGAGAAAAACTCATTGTGGAAGTCGCACGACCAGAAGTTATAGTACGAAGGGCCGTCACATAACCAAACATCTCCGAAAGAGGGGCTTTCGCTTTAACAACTCTCGCACCGCTTCGACTGCTCTCCATACCTTCCACTTGACCTCGTCGCTTGTTAAGGTCACCTATCACATCACCCATACTCTCCTCGGGCGTCACTACTTCGACCTTCATGATAGGCTCAAGCAATACAGGCGCAGCCTTTTCAGAAGCACTCTTAAAAGCCTGAATAGCACATATTTCATACGACAATTGATCAGAGTCTACGGGATGATACGAACCATCGATGACAGTCACCTTAAGCTTATCAAGAGGATACCCCGCTAGCACACCATTCTTCATAGCCCTTGTAAAACCTTTCTGAATACTTGGTATAAACTCCTTGGGGATATTTCCGCCTTTTACCTCATCAATGAATTGCAATTCTCCTTCAAAATCAGCATCAGCAGGCTCGACACGGACAATCATATCCGCAAACTTACCACGCCCCCCAGTCTGTTTTTTATATGTCTCACGAAGCTCAACTGGACGAGAGATCGCTTCCTTATAAGACACCTGGGGGCGACCTTGATTACATTCAACTTTAAATTCTCTTTTCAGACGATCAATAATAATTTCGAGGTGAAGCTCACCCATACCACTAATCACAGTCTGACCAGTATCTTCGTTAGTCTGCACTGTAAACGTTGGATCCTCCTCCGCAAGCTTAGAGAGGCCCATACCAAGCCTATCAAGGTCCTTCTGAGTCTTCGGCTCGACTGCAATACCAATCACAGGATCAGGAAAATCCATAGACTCGAGTGTAATTGGGTGATTCTCATCGCACAAAGTATCACCTGTTCGAATATCCTTAAAGCCAACTCCAGCACCTATATCTCCCGTCTCAATTGAATCTTTAGGATTCTGCTTATTGGAATGCATCTGAAAAAGACGAGAGATACGTTCCTTCTTGCCTGAGCGAGAATTATAAACATACGAACCTGCATCAAGATGACCAGAATAAACTCTGAAGAAACAAAGGCGACCCACATATGGGTCTGTAGCTATCTTAAATGCTAAAGCACATAAGGGTTCATCATGCTCAACCTTACGAGCTACTACCGTCTCTGGATCATCTGGCGCTGTCCCTTCAACAATTGGATTATCGAAAGGGCTCGGAAGATATGCGCAGACAGCATTTAAAAGCGTTTGTACCCCCTTGTTTTTGAAAGAAGAACCACAAAGCATTGGATTGATATTCATGCTAAGCGTCCCCTTCCTTATAGCAACCCTGATTTCATCCTCAGTGATAGTGGCAGGATCTTCGAAATACTTTTCCATTATAGATTCATCCACCTCCGCAAGTGTTTCAAGCATTCTATCTCTCCACTCCTCAGCCTCAGCAAGAAGATCCGCAGGCACCTCTTCAATTGAATAATCTGCCCCCATAGTTTCATCATGCCACAGAATAGCCTTCATAGTCACTAGATCCACGACTCCTCTAAATGTCTCTTCTGCACCTATGGGAACCTGTATAGGACAAGGATTAGCACCAAGAACTTCACGAACCTGGCGCACCACCTCAAAGAAATTTGCCCCAGAGCGATCCATTTTATTTACATACCCAATACGAGGCACTTTATACTTGTCAGCCTGACGCCAGACAGTTTCAGACTGTGGTTCAACTCCACCAACAGCACAGAACGCAGCAACAGCACCATCGAGAATACGCAATGAACGCTCGACTTCAACAGTAAAATCCACGTGGCCAGGAGTATCAATCAAGTTAATCTTAAAATTCTTATCACCGTACTTCCAAAATGTGGTCGTAGCCGCTGAAGTGATTGTAATACCCCTCTCCTGCTCCTGCTCCATCCAGTCCATAGTAGCAGCACCATCGTGAACTTCACCAATCCTATGAGTAAGCCCAGTATAAAAGAGGATACGCTCAGAGGTAGTTGTCTTACCAGCATCAATGTGCGCCATGATGCCGATATTTCTCGTCAACTCTAAATTTAAATTATTTGCCATTAGTATAAAACTCCAAGTAAGTTAGAATCTAAAATGCGCAAATGCACGGTTCGCCTCCGCCATACGATGCATATCCTCTTTTCTCTTAAACGCGCCCCCTTGGTTGTTATAAGCATCAATAATCTCTGCTGACAACTTATCAGCCATAGTCTTACCCCCCCTCTTACGCGCATAGATAATCATGTTTTTCATTGAGATAGACTCCTTGCGATCTGGGCGAATTTCAGTCGGCACTTGGAATGTAGCCCCCCCCAATACGGCGACTCTTCACTTCCACTTGTGGAGTGATATTATCAAGAGCAACCTTCCAAATATCAAGTGCAGATCTCTCTTCGCTCGCAAGCTTACCCTTAACGATATCTAGAGCGGAATAGAAGATATCAAATGAAAGATTTTTCTTCCCATCATACATTAGGTGATTAACAAACTTTGTCACCTTCACATCACCAAACACTGGGTCAGGTAACACCAGCCTTTTTCTAGGTTTAGCTTTTCTCATTACTCAAATTCAATATTGTTCTTGTCATTGGTTGCCTAAACTTCAACACCCCCTCTGGGACATTTACTCAACCTAGCGCCTACCCAAAAACTCAAACCGATAGTTTGTAAACTCAATTCTAAATTTATCAGTCCTAAAATAAATCAGAGCATCGACAATCAAAACAGATCGTCCTTCAAACAGGACATACGCACCGAAATTACCTCATATACGATGCACATCGTAACTGTTTAAGCCCTTATACTTTTTTCTCTTTACTTCTTCTTTCCTTTTGCAGCTACAACTGGAGCAGCTCCCGGCTTAGGACGTTTCGCCCCATATTTTGAACGACGCTGCGTGCGACCATTTACACCTGCGGTATCAAGTGTTCCTCGGACAATATGATAACGCACCCCCGGAAGATCCTTCACTCTTCCCCCACGCACCAGCACAATAGAGTGCTCCTGAAGATTATGACCCTCACCGGGTATATATGAGTTCACCTCCTTACCATTTGTAAGACGCACCCTGGCAACCTTACGCATAGCAGAATTAGGTTTTTTGGGTGTCGTGGTATAGACTCTCACACACACACCGCGTCGCTGAGGACAACTCTCCAATGCTGGAGACTTCCCCTTTTCCTCGATAGTCTGTCTTCCTTTTCTGACTAATTGTTGAATAGTAGGCATTTTGCAAGTTATTAGTTATTCTCTATTATAATATATTTCAACATTCATCTCATCAATAACAGTGCTCTGAAACATAAACTATCACCAAGAACACTATATGAGCTGCAAAGTTAAATATATTATTTGTATTATCCAAACGGCATATCTCCCCAAAAACACAAATCATTTCAATCCGTCACCAGTACGAGAATAAAAAAGAAGAGAGGAGACCGTAGGAATAACTCTCCTACCTTCTCTCTCTCTTCTCTCTTAAAGTGGCGGCTACCTACTCTCCCACTTGCGTAGTACCATCGGCGTGATTGGGCTTAACTGCTCTGTTCGGAATG
>JBHBLB010000056.1:0-43589 GCA_041791495.1 Porphyromonas sp. | reverse complement strand
ATTCTTGGCTGCTGGCTACAAAGTCAACCATGAAGTCAACCAATAGTTAAAGAGAAATCTACGGAGCTGATAATCAGAGATTATTATACTTTAGAGTACACGTCTGGGGGGCGTGTGGTCGCTGGTTCGAATCCAGTCACCCCGACCGACAATTCAAAAGCACCGAAACGCAAACGAAGAGTTGCGATTCGGTGCTTTCTCTTTTCGAGAGATCACGCATCAGACTTCCACGGATGGAGGCATTGATTGTCAGTTTTTGGTTATCTTTGTATGGTAGACGCTTGTCGAGAGTCATAGAGATGAGTGTCATTTCTATAAATCTAAACTACGCTTTTGATATGAAGAAGGTTGATGTCCTCTTGGGACTGCAGTGGGGAGATGAAGGAAAGGGGAAAGTGGTCGATGTACTTACTCCTCATTATGATCTGATAGGACGCTTCCAAGGAGGGCCTAACGCAGGTCACACACTCGAATTCGACGGCAAGAAGTATGTATTGCGGTCGATACCCTCTGGGATCTTTCAAGGAGGAAAAGTCAATGTAATAGGCAATGGAGTGGTACTTGACCCGCTCCTCTTTATGGAAGAGGCTGAGACCCTCTCGGCTTCGGGCGTAAACCTCAAGGAGCGTCTATACATATCGAAGAAGGCGCATCTGATCCTTCCTACCCATCGTCTCCTCGACGCTGCCAATGAAGCGCGCAAGGGAGATGCCAAGATAGGCACCACAGGCAAGGGTATAGGTCCGACCTATACAGATAAGATCGGTCGCAATGGCTTGAGAGTGGGAGACATCCTCTCGGCAGGCTTTGACGAGAAATATCGGAAGGCTCGCCAACGTCATACGGAAATACTCGGGTGGATGGGCGCAACGACAGACTTTGAAGAGGTGGAAACGAAGTGGCTTGCATCGCTCGAGTACCTCAAGCAGTTCAGACTCATCGACAGCGAGTACTTCATCAACGAAGCCCTCCGTGCAGACAAGTCGGTACTCGCAGAGGGTGCGCAGGGCTCACTCCTCGACATCGACTTCGGTTCCTACCCCTTCGTAACTTCTTCGAATACGGTAAGTGCCGGATGCTGTACCGGTCTTGGGATTGCGCCCAGCAGAGTAGGACGTGTATATGGTATATTCAAGGCTTACTGCACTCGCGTAGGTGCAGGCCCGTTTCCCACGGAGCTCTTCGACGAAGTCGGCGATATGATGTGCGAGAAAGGGAGAGAGTTCGGCTCCGTGACCGGACGTAAGCGCAGATGTGGTTGGGTAGACCTCGTGGCTCTCAAGTACACGACCATGCTCAATGGCGTTACGGACCTCATCATGATGAAGAGCGATGTGCTCGACGACCTGGAGGAGATCAAAGCCTGTATCGCTTATGAGATAGAGGGAGAGCGCACGGAGTATTTCCCGTTCGATACTACTGCAGAGATCACTCCTATATATAAGACCTTCAAGGGGTGGCAGACGGACATGACGAGATGTAAGAGCGAGGGTGAGTTTACCGAACCGTTCAAGGCATACATACGCTTCATCGAGGAGTATCTAGGCATCCCTGTCACTATCGTTTCCGTAGGTCCCGATCGTATGCAAACCATCTTGAGGGGGCAGATCAACTAAATCTCCCCTTGGATTGTTTACAAAGTATATAACCCAACCCTTTAAGCGAATAATTCAGATGGCAATTCCGTTTTCTTATATCCTTATTTTCGTTGTGATGGCACTTGGTGCCATCGTTTCGTGGAGCCTGAACTCGAAGTTCAAAAAATACTCCAAAGAACCACTCTCAAGCGGACTCACAGGTCGTGAAGTAGCCGAAAAGATGTTGCACGACAGCGGGATCTATGATGTACAGGTCGTATCTGTCCAAGGCACACTTACCGACCACTATAACCCCGCAAATAAGACAATCAATCTGAGCGAGGGAGTATATGCAACCAACAGTGTGGCAGCAGCGGCGGTCGCAGCCCATGAAACAGGACACGCCATACAGCACGCCAAAGCATACGCGCCATTGAAGTTTCGCTCGGCATTGGTACCCATCGTATCCTTTTCGTCGAACATCGTTCAGTGGGTACTGCTCGCAGGGATATTCTTGGTGAATACTTTCCCTCAACTTTTGCTTGCCGGGATTATCCTCTTCTCACTGACGACCCTCTTCAGCTTCGTCACCCTTCCGGTAGAGATCGATGCCAGCCGTCGCGCATTAGTATGGCTTAAGAGTGCAGGTATCACTTCTCCATCGCAACAACCTATGGCATTCGATGCACTGAAAACCGCAGCGTACACCTATGTTATCGCTGCAATTGGTTCGCTTGTCACGCTCCTACACTATATAAGTATATACGCAAGGAGAAATTGAACGAACACAGAAATAAAAACGTTCCGATAATTTTTTCGACAGATACTCCGTATATCTGAAAATTTGATGTACTTTTGTAGTGCTCAGGTACAAGGATAAATGGATAACTAATGACAAAATAAACCAGTAGAAGTACTATGGAAGTAAAGAAATCTCCAAAAGCCAATTTGGAAAAGAACAAGCAACTCTATTTCTTCATGGGATTAGTGGTTGCCTTGTCCGTCGTTTTTGCGGCGTTTGAAGTAGGGCAGAGAGAGATCAAATTCCAAGATGTCAGTAGCAATATAGTTATTGATGAAGTGGAAGATATCGAAATCACTCCGCCCGATGAGAATACGCCGCCACCACCTCCCCCACCTCCTGCTCCTGCAGTAGTGGAAGAGATCAACGTCGTAGAGAATGATGTTAAGGTAACTAATATAGAAATCATATCGTCTGACGACAACGAGAAGACCCAGCAGGCAGTGTTTGCTCCACCTGCTCCGGGTGCAGGTCGCGCAGAGTCCGTGACCGATGACCATATCTTCGAGTATCTTGAAGAGATGCCAGAGTTCCCCGGAGGTGAAGCTGCCATGATGAAGTGGTTGAGTAGCAATATCGTCTATCCGTCGATTGCGTCAGAAAACGGTATCCAAGGGCGTGTCTTGGTAGGCTTTGTCGTAGAAAGAGACGGTTCGGTATCGGACGTGAAGGTAATGCGTGGCGTAGACCCCTCTCTGGACAAGGAAGCAATGCGTGTCGTGAAAGCAATGCCTAAGTGGAAACCTGGTATGCAAACCGGTAAACCTGTGCGTTGTCGCTTTACGATCCCAGTAAGTTTCCGTCTGAGATAATAGAAACATATTAAAAGAGCGTGCCAAGATCAAAGTCTTGGCACGCTCTTCTTTTTGCCGAAAGGTCCGGCAGCTCTTGCATATATAAAATGATATGCGTACATTTGCATCGCTATTGGAGGCACAAGCCTAAGTAAAGAGGCACTTCGATAGAGTAATGGTGACCGTAGTTCAGTTGGTTAGAGCGTCAGATTGTGGTTCTGAATGTCGTGGGTTCGAGTCCCATCGGTCACCCCAAGGTTGTCTGTTTGACTTCAAGTCAGGCAGACAATCTTTTTTTGTACCTTTGGATCTTGTTAGAGACACGTTATAATGCAATCACCTATTTTATATGAGCAACAGCAACTATAAGCGCACACTTATCACCTCTGCGCTCCCATACGTCAATGGGCCTGTGCATATCGGACACGTTGCAGGTGTATATCTTCCTGCAGACATATACGCACGCTATCTTCGCATGAAAAGAGAAGATGTGCTTTTCATCGGCGGATCGGATGAGCATGGCGTACCTATCACAATACGAGCACAGAAAGAAGGTGTGACCCCTCAGGATATTGTGGACAGATATCATACCTTGATCAAGAAAACCTTCGAGGAGTTTGGGATCAGTTTTGACATATACTCACGTACCACAAGCGATACACACAGACAGACTGCATCGGACTTTTTCAGGAAGCTGTACGATACCGGAGAGTTCATAGAGCTGGAGAGTGAGCAGTACTATGACGAAGAAGCAAGTCAGTTCCTTGCCGACAGATATATTGTAGGTACGTGCCCGCACTGCCACAATGACGGAGCCTATGGCGATCAGTGCGAGAAGTGCGGCACATCTCTTAGCCCCACCGACCTCATCGAGCCACGTTCGGCTCTCTCCGGTGCACGACCAGTGATGAAGATGACCAAGCACTGGTACCTTCCCCTTGATAAACATGAATCTTTCCTGAAGCAATGGATCCTGGAGGAGCATAAGGAATGGCGTCCCAACGTGTACGGACAGTGCAAGAGCTGGCTCGACCTTGGGCTCAAGCCTCGTGCCGTAAGCCGTGATCTCAACTGGGGCATTCCTGTCCCTGTCGA
Organism: Porphyromonas sp.; assembly: GCA_041791495.1. GTDB lineage: Bacteria > Bacteroidota > Bacteroidia > Bacteroidales > Porphyromonadaceae > Porphyromonas_A. The sequence goes on along the minus strand of JBHBLB010000056.1, from coordinate 39,321 downwards.
GGGGGCAGAGGGCAAGGTTCTCTATGTCTGGTTCGATGCTCCCATAGGTTATATCTCCAACACCAAGGAGCTTCGGCCCAATGATTGGGAGTTGTGGTGGAAGGACAAAGAGACCAAGCTCGTGCACTTCATCGGTAAGGACAATATCGTGTTCCACTGTATTGTATTCCCTGCGATGCTTCGTGCCGAGGGCTCATTCATACTCCCCGACAATGTTCCCTCGAATGAGTTTCTCAATCTCGAGGGAGACAAGATCTCGACATCACGCAACTGGGCAGTATGGTTGCACGAGTACCTTGTTGACTTTCCGAACAAGCAAGATGTACTACGCTATGTCTTGACAGCCAATGCTCCGGAAACGAAGGACAACGACTTCACATGGAAAGACTTCCAGGCACGCAACAACAACGAATTGGTTGCGATCCTCGGCAACTTCGTTAATAGAGCTCTCGTCCTCACTCACAAGTACTTCGATGGGAAAGTCCCGGCCAGAGGTACGCTGACAAACCTTGATAGAGAAACACTTGAGCAGATCAACAAGATAAAAGATGCGACTGCGAAACTCCTCGATACCTATCATTTCCGTGACGCTCAACGAGAGGCGATGAACCTTGCCCGACTCGGAAATAAGTATCTTGCGGACACAGAGCCATGGAAGCTCGCCAAGGACGATATGGAGAGGGTAGCAACCATCTTGAGTATTGCACTCGAGCTAGTGGCAAATATCGCTATTATCATGGAGCCGTTCCTGCCATTCTCTATGAAGAAACTGCGGGCTATGCTCAACATGCCCGAAGGCTTGACCTGGGACGCCATAGGTAAGGCAGACCTCTTACCGGAAGGGCAGCAGCTCAATCCCGCAACGCTCCTCTTCGATAAGCTGGAAGACGAAGTGATTGCAGTGCAAACCGACAGACTTGAAACCATAAGAGCAGCAAACGATGCCGCCAACGCTCCTGATGTCGAGCCTATCGCTCCTGATGTTACTTTCGATGATTTCCTAAAAGTTGATATGAGAGTCGGTACCATCATCGAGTGCAGCAAGGTGCCAAAGGCAGACAAGCTTCTCCACTTCCTCATAGACGACGGCATCAAGAAACGCACGATCCTCTCAGGGATTGCAGAGCACTACACCGATCCCTCAGCATTGGTAGGCAAGCAGGTATGCTTCGTGGCAAACCTTGCTCCGCGCAAGATCAGAGGGATTATCTCTGAAGGAATGATCCTTTCGGCCCTCGATCCACAGGGCAGACTGACTCTCCTCACCACACTTTCCGATACGGTCCCCGGTTCCAAGATATCATGAAGACAGCCCTCCTCCTATCCGGCGGAGTAGACAGCTCCGTCGCCCTGTATCTCCTTCGTAAGCAAGGGATACGCCCCGACCTGTATTATATACGTATAGGTATGGAAGGGGAGGAGTTTCCTGACTGTCCGGCGGAGGAAGACATCGAGATCGTCGAGTGGCTGTCCCGCAAGTACGACTGCCCTCTTGAGATTGTGTCATTACATGAAGAGTATTGGGACTATGTCGTCAAGTATATGATCGATACAGTACGTGCCGGTCTCACGCCACATCCTGATATGATGTGTAATCGAATTATCAAGTTCGGTTACTTCAACGAATACTGGGGACACAAGTACGAAGCCATAGCTACCGGCCACTATGCCGATAAGCGGGTGATCAACGGACTGCACTTCCTCGCCACAGCAACCGATCCGGTAAAGGATCAGACCGATTTCCTTGCACAGATTACCTACCCACAGCTTGTCAAGGCTATGTTCCCTCTGGGCAGCCTACCCAAGTCCGAAGTACGAGAGATCGCTCGACGCGAGGGGCTTGTCACTGCAACCCGAAAGGACAGTCAGGGTATTTGCTTCCTCGGGAAAGTAAACTACAACGAATTTCTCCGAAAGTATATAGGCACCAATCCCGGTGACATTGTGGATATGGAAACGGAGAAAGTGATAGGACGCCACGAAGGGTTCTGGTTCCATACCATAGGGCAACGCAAAGGGCTTGGATTGAGCGGAGGGCCGTGGTACGTGATACGAAAAGATATTATCGCCAACGTACTATATGTCAGTAGGGGGTACGACTCCACCGAACAGTATGGCAACGTAGTCGAGATGAGTGAGATGAACTTCATCACCCTAAACCCTATGCCTGACGATCGACCCATCGATGTCACTTTTAAGGTAAGACACACCCCCGACTTCACACCAGGCAGACTATTCAAGACGATAAATGGCTACGAGATACTATCTAGCGATCTTGTCCAAGGCATCGCCCCCGGACAATACTGCACGATCTACGATGCCGAAGCTAAGCTATGTTTCGGATCAGGGATGATTTCCGGAGGCCGCAAGGTCTGATGAAAAGTCAATCGATAAAGTATATTTGTTATACTAAAAATAATATCTAAATTTGTAGATAGCTGAGCGGAAGCTCGACAAGTAATAACATGTAGGAAGCGTTATGCGTTATTCTCTTTACTGTGAATCCTGAGAAAATTCAATGTGTAGGAGATGGGTGTAACGGCTTCCCGCGTCGGAAAAGGCGTGGGAGTCGTATGTCTCATTCTTTTACACAAAGGCCTTCTCAGGAGCCTACAGTAAGAAGTATGATGTCATTCGACCTCACGCTTCCTTTTTTTTGTTTATTTTATTAATGCTCGGTATGGGGTCGGAGAGCTTTGATATTTCAATGAGAAATTTTCGAGTTGTTATTGTTGTAGGGTTCATACTGCTTTCCTCCCTGCTCTCCAATTGCGGGACGTACCCAACGCAAGCCCATTTACAGCGGATTTACAGGGGACAGCTTGAGACTGCTGCCGCACAGATGACAGAGGCATTACTGAAAAAAGTCTCGCCTATGAGTGGAAGGAATCCTAACCACTTTGTTTACCTTGATCAGATACACTATGACGAGAGAGAAAACATTGTCTCTGCAGCTGTCATGCTAACATGGCAAGCGAGAGACTTTTGGTCCGGAGTTTCTTATGGAGAATGCCAGGTGCTCGGTAGAATCCATGTATATATGCCCATTCGCCAATTAGATAGGACACGGGCAAAGTTGGATGTTGCAAGATGGAATGAACACTTTATACTTGTGTCAAAAGAGAGTCAGCGTACGGAGATAAGCCATGGCATCATCATCGATTTAAAGTAACTCTACTTCAAAATATCAAAGTAAAACCAAAGCAGGTAGTGTTATGAACTATTCTTCACTTATGCAGAAATCATTTGGATGCCATATTGGGAAGTGTAATGTCATACGATCTCACACTTCCTTTTTATCTATTTTATTAATGCTCGACATGAGGTCGGAGAGCTTTGTATAGTTGAAATAAATGAAGACTTGTAGTAAAATGCTGTATGTTGTGGCTGTCGTAACGACTGTACTCTTAGGAGTGGCACAGACTTCTTGTACCAACAAACCTGAACCGACCGATGTCGTAGTACCGACAGATCCAATGGATCCAACGCATCCATTGCCTCCAATGAATCCAATGAATCCGGCATCTCGAGTGATTGTTGGGTATGTAGAGAAAGCCGCGGCCAAAAGTGCATTTATCAAGATGGTCAAGATTTCATCTCTAACAGGAGAAAGTCCCAGATATTCATACGATCCCACCAAAATAGTGTACGACAGAAAGACCCAGCGGGCTACTGTAAGCGTTGTCGTGACTTGGACAGCCCAATCTGTCAAGGTACTTGGAGAGAGGAAATTATGTGAGATCTCCGGCACACTGTCTTTAGACTTCACCTATCACAAACAAGGGATGATATCTGCAACTTTTGCGCCAGATCTGTGCAATAATTGGGTACGTGTCTGTTCAAACGGCTCGGAAACCGACGCTCTTTCCCTCGAAGCCTTTGATCCCGATGCACCGAATGCATCTCGTCCTAACCAACAGATACGTTGGCAGAATACATACGGTGCACTGACGGAGACCGCAGCAGGAAAGATGGTTAATGCATTGCTTAGGATGATCTCTCCGCAAAGCGGAAAGGACCCTCGCTATACGGTAAATTATTCAACTATTATTTACGATAAGGAACAGAATATAGCGGCAGCTAATGTCGTACTAATGTGGCAAGCAAGAGACTTTTGGTCTGATGTCCCTTACGGAGAATGTCAGGTAGTGGGGACGATCTTTGTTTGCATGCCTACGCAAAGCCAAACCAAGACATTGGCAGTATTGGGGGTAAAAGATTGGAACACTCATCTTGGTCTGGTCTCAAATTCCAGTGATATTGATAGGCTAAAGAAAGGCATAACCATCGAATTGTAAAGAGAGAAGTGCGGAAAGCTTAGAGGCGGAAGCAGAGAGAAGATGTGGTGAGGCTGTACCATAGATTGGGCTATGGTACAGCCTCTTTGCTATTTATACATGGTGGAGAGATGAAGAAGTCGGAAAGGGAAAGTCGTCTCTATCGGTCCGGAAGGAGTGTTCAGGGGCGGATTATCAGTATTCAGGGGCGGAAAAGTAATAATCGGGGACGGGAAGGTAGTTTTCTGCCCCTGATTATTAGTTTATGCCTATTATTTGGAAGGTTCTGACCGAGTCTTATGTACTTCCTCTAAGGCATCTCATATTAGCTCACCATTTGCCGACACGATTTCCGATGGGGACTTGCCGGAGTGCTCTCCAGGAGGTCGATCCGAGCAGCCTCAGACCGGATACCTGAAGTATCGGGAGTGAACTTCGAGGCGACCTCCATAGGTTATACCTCTGCCTCTGAGGGGCTTCACTTATTTGGGAGAGGAGATGGGAGAGCTATGCCGATTTTTCGGTATTTTTGTGGATAAATAGACTTTTACGATAATGGAAGATCAACAGAAAGAAGCACTCAGGGCACAGTTCACGGTGTACAATACCCGTAAGCGCGCCAAGGAGATATTTACGCCCAAGCATGCTCCCCACGTCGGGATGTACGTATGTGGTCCTACTGTCTACGGCGATGCTCACCTCGGTCATGCGCGTCCTGCCGTGACGTTTGACCTACTCTTCAGATACCTCAATCACTTGGGATACAAGGTAAGGTACGTACGCAACATTACCGATGTCGGTCATCTCGAACATGATGCCGATGAGGGCGAAGACAAGGTGGCAAAGAAAGCTCGTCTCGAACAGATAGAGCCCATGGAGGTGGTGCAGTACTACCTCACCCGCTACCACAGAGAGATGGATAGGCTCAACGTACTTCCCCCCTCCATTGAGCCTCTCGCCAGCGGACACATCATAGAGCAGATCGAACTTGTACGCAAGATCCTTGAGAATGGTTACGCCTACGAGAGCGAAGGGTCGGTATATTTCGACGTACGGAAGTACAACAAGGATCACCGCTACGGTATTCTCTCCGGTCGCAATATCGATGAGATGCTGGCAACGACCCGTGACCTCGACGGACAATCGGAGAAACGGAACTTCGCAGACTTCGCTCTTTGGAAGCACGCCAAGCCGGAGCACATCATGCGTTGGCCGTCTCCTTGGGGCGTAGGGTTCCCGGGATGGCACTGCGAATGTACAGCGATGGGGCATAAGTATCTGGGCGACAGCTTCGATATACACGGTGGCGGCATGGACCTTATCTTCCCTCACCACGAGTGCGAAGTGGCTCAAGCTGTGGCGTCTGAGGGTCACGAGATCGTGGACTACTGGATGCACAACAATATGGTAACGATCAATGGACAGAAGATGGGTAAGAGTCTCGGCAACTTCATCACACTCGAGCAGTTCTTCGCCGGCGATCATCAGCTCCTCGATCAGGCTTACAGCCCGATGACGATACGCTTCTTTATGCTTCAGGCTCACTATCGTTCGACGGTGGACTTCAGCAACGAAGCACTCCAGGCTTCGACGAAAGGGATGGAGCGTCTGCTCGATGCGTACACGGCTCTCGACTCGCTCACTCCGGGCATTGCCACGGAGCAACTCCCGGACTACGAGACGGAGTGCTACGCAGCCCTCAACGATGACCTCAACAGCCCTATGGTGGTGGCACAGCTCTTCGATGCCGCTCGTCGTATCAACGCAGCCAAGGCGGGCGAGTATGCGCTCTCGAACGAACAGATAGAGGGGCTTCGCAGACTGTTCGACACCTTCTTCTTCGAGATCCTCGGTATGCAAGCGGCAGGCGCAGCTACCAACAGTCGTCACGAAGAGGCGTTCGCAGGAGCGATGCAACTCCTTCTCGACATCCGCCAAGAGGCTAAGTCTCGCAAGGACTGGGCGACCTCCGACAAGATTCGTGACGAGCTCGCCAAGCTCGGCTTCGAGATCAAAGACACCAAGAACGGCGTGGAGTGGAAGCTCCCATAAGACATAGTCGCAGAGACAAAAGCAAAAGCCCCCGAGAGTATTCTATCGTACGCTCGGGGGCTTTCACTTCTGCTCTATTTCAGTTTGCGGTGGTGATATGGAAGCAAGCTTGCAGTCGCTCATGCTTGACATAGCATCGACCTGCCTTCCTATACTTGGAGAGGACATCGGCAAGGAGATGCTTGAGCTCATCTGCCGTGATGTCTCGCGGGTCGTCGGGGTCTACTTTATGGAACCGTCGCCATGAGATGTCGAACGTAGTGGCATAGAGGTGCGTGCTGTTCTCCGTAGAGTTCACGTTACCTTTCCGTAGAGAGCGTATATCCTCCATAGTCCGTGTCACGCTCGTTACGATAGGTCTGTACTCGGGAAGGTTGAGCGAACGCAGGGTGGTCGTGAACTCTTCGCCAATATCACTGAGCAACCTCGCTGCCGGTGGCACAAGGTAAGGGATCGAGTGCGAGAGCTTGTCGAGCGTATAGTGCGATGTGGAGGTGATCTCTGTAAGTCTTCCGAGGCCGGACTTCGCCTCCTCCCGGTTCTTGAGAGGGGTAATACCGATGCGCTGTGCAGAGATGAGCTGAAGGTCATTTAGGTCATTGAAATCCCTAGCAAAGCTCCCTCGATACCTAAATGGCGTACGGGCACCGAATGCTTCCATATCATAACCTCCGCCGATATTGCCAAAGAGCCCGAAGCCATGGGACAACACAAGGAGAAGGAGCAGGACAACCCCTATGACAGGAAGTATATAATGTGTGATGAACGGGCGGACATTGATGCCGCCCGTCAGTGACGAAGCGGCAGGAGTACTCATATCGGGATGCTGTGGGGATGCCATTTGAAGTCGTAATTTACGACAAATATAGAGCAAAAATTTTATCTTTGTCGTCAGGGTGTATGCCGAAGTGGCGACATCATTATGAAAAGCGAGAAGAACTTCTATGGATAACCAAAAGATAAAGGGTATGGGGACGGCACTGATCACACCGTTTCTCGAAGATGACAGTATAGATGTCGCCAGACTGCGTGAGCTGACAGAGATGCAGATAGCATCGGGGGCAGACTTCATCGTTGCGCTCGGGACGACGGCAGAGACCCCATCGCTCACCGAAGAGGAGCAGGATCTCATCATAGAGACTATCGTCTCCGTCAATCAAGGTCGCGTACCTCTCGTCGTAGGGATATGCAGCAATGGGACCACGAAAGTCATCAGCCGTATCCGCCGAATGGATCACACCGGGATAGATGCCCTATTGTGCGTATGCCCCTACTACAACAAACCGACACAAGAGGGGCTATATCGCCACTTCAAGACCATAGCCGAAGCAAGCCCGCTCCCGATCATACTCTACAATGTACCGGCACGCACGGCTGTAAATATGCTGCCGGACACGACACTGCGTCTCGCTCAGGAGTGCCCCAATATCATAGGGATCAAGGAGGCTTCCGGGATCGTGTCGCAGATAGATATGATCATCAAGCAGCGCAATCCGGACTTTATCGTCCTCAGTGGCGATGATACCATCACCTATCCCCTGATAGCAATGGGAGCAGACGGCGTCATCTCGGTCATCGGAAATGCATTCCCCGAGAGATTCAGCACTATGGTGCGTTATGCCCGTCAGGGGATGATGACCGAAGCTCTACCGATACACCACCTCTTCAAAGAGCTATACCCACTCCTCTTCGTCGAAGGGAACCCCGTGGGAGTGAAGTGCGCAATGAAGCACATCGGACTCCTCAACGGACATCTTCGCTTACCGCTCGTGACAATGTCCGAAGAAAACGAAATAAAACTAACGCACGTACTACAAGGAATACAAGCACAACTATAATAACCGATAGGTATGCAACAGACAAACATTAAGGCAAGACTGATTGCCATGAACTTTCTTCAGTTCGCAACATGGGGAGCTTGGTTGATCTCTTTCGGGGGGTATATGATGGAGGTACTGCACTTCACGGGGCTACAAGTGGGAGCAGTTTATGGCACGATGGGGATAGCGTCGCTCTTCATGCCGGGTATCATCGGGATTATTGCCGACCGTTGGGTCAATGCCGAACGACTTCTCGGTATCCTTCACCTGATAGGAGCAGGGCTTCTCGTAGCTGTGGCAAGCACTTCTGCCTATCCCACCCTGTACACCCTTATGCTCCTGTTGTGTATGTGTTATATGCCTACACTCGGGCTTACCTATACCATCGCTTACTCTGCCCTGAACAAGGCGGGGATGGATATCATCAAGACCTTCCCCCCTATACGTGTCTGGGGTACAGTTGGCTTTATCTTGTCGATGTGGCTTGTAGACCTTACCGGGTCTGGGCGCAGTGAAATGCAGCTATATATCTCGGCAGCCTTTGCCATAATCCTCGGACTGTACAGCTTCACTCTCCCTGCTTGTCCTCCTGCTAAGGGGAAGAGCGGTCAGCGAAAAGGACTATTGTCCTCGCTCGGGCTGGATGCTTTTGTGCTATTCAAGGACAAGAAGATGGCGATTTTCTTCGTTTTCTCCATCCTCCTTGGCGCATGCCTCCAGATCACCAATACCTTCGGCAATCCCTACTTAGACAGTTTCCGTGAAGGGTATGCCGATAGTCTTGCTGTACGCTTCCCCAATATCCTACTCTCATTGTCGCAAATCTCCGAGACATTGTTTATCCTCGCCATACCGTTTGTACTGGGTCGCTTCGGCATCAAGAGGGTAATGATCATAAGCATGTTGGCATGGGTGCTTCGCTTTGCCTTCTTCGGGATAGGAGATCCTGGGAGCGGCTTTGTGTTCTTGATCCTATCTATGATCGTGTATGGTATGGCATTCGACTTCTTCAATATATCAGGATCGATGTTCGTTGATAAAGAAGTCGAGCCAAGCATCCGAGCTTCGGCACAGGGGCTCTTCATCATCATGACCAACGGAGTAGGAGCCATCATCGGCAGCTTCGGCAGCGGATGGGTGGTGGATCGCTTCACGACAATCATGGAAGACGGCACGAGGGTGATCTCTTGGGAGCCGGTCTGGTACATCTTTGCGGGCTATGCCCTTACGATAGCAGTCCTCTTTGCACTAATGTTCCGGTACAAAGAAGCTAAGCATTGAACAACCATAATACTTTATGAGAAAACTCTATCCACACGAAATCGAGACTCTCGTCGCCAATGGCTGCTCCTCCTCAGACTGGAGTCTGCTAAGTGTCCACGACAACTTCGAGCCTAATACCTGCTGCCATACCACATTCATAGGGACATGTACGATAGGAGACCTGTCGGGATCACGTCCCAATGAGTTCGGCATACCCCTCCCCAACGGCATCAGGTACGCACTCATCCACGAGTGCAATATAGGGGACGGGGTACGCATCGACCATGTCAATGACTGCATCTCCCGGTACGACATCGGCAAGGACACCACGATAAGCAATATATGTACGATTGCGATGAAAGGCACATCGAGCTTCGGCAATGGTGTCAAGGTAAGTGTCCTCAACGAGACAGGGGGCTTGGAAGTGATCATCACCGATCTTCTCACGGCACATACCGCCTACCTCTCGGCACTGATGCGCGACGACAAGGCGCTCAAAGAGCGACTCGACGCCCTCTTCATCGACTACGCCGAGCGTATGAAGAGCGACAGAGGGAAGATCGGATCGGGTGTGACCATCAAGAATACCGGCTCCATCATCAATGCCCGTATAGGAGACGACACGACGATAGAGGGAGCCACCATGCTCGAAGAGTGCAGCCTCAACAGCATCCATGAGCATCCTGTCTACATCGGGCACAGTGTCATCGGGCACAACTTCATAGCCTGCTCGGGGGCAAAGCTGGCAGGAGCGTGTATCGTACACGACTGCTTCATCGGGCAGTCCACGCACCTCGACCGCTCATTCTCGGCAGAGAACTCCCTCTTCTTTGCCAACTCCCGATGCGAGAACGGGGAGTCCTGCGCCGTCTTTGCGGGACCTTACACCGTCACCATGCACAAGTGCAGCCTCCTTATCGCAGGGCACTTCTCTTTCCTCAACGCAGGGAGCGGCTCCAACCAGAGCAACCACCTCTACAAGCTTGGACCCATGCACTACGGCATCGTAGAACGAGGCTCAAAGACTACGAGCGACTCCTACGTCCTTTGGCCTTCGCACATCGCACCATTCAGTCTCATCATGGGGCGGCACGTACACCATGTAGACACATCCGACTTCCCGTTCTCCTACCTGATCGAGAACGACGACGAGTCTTACCTTGTCCCCGGAGCCAACCTCCGCAGCATCGGTACGATAAGAGACGCCAAGAAGTGGCCCCAGAGGGATAGACGCCCCTCCGATATGCGGATGGACTGCATCAACTTCAACCTCCTAAGCCCCTTCACTATCGGGAAGATGGAGCGAGGGTACAATAAGCTCAAAGAGCTGCGTTCCTACATCGGTCACCACGGCAAGACATATATATACAACAATATACATATCCGCTCCTCATCCCTTGAGCACGGGCTTGAGACTTATAGCATGGGGATCAAGAAGTTCATCGGCAACTCCGTCATCCAGCAGATGCAAGGGCACGACATACGCACCGAAGAAGACCTGCGTGCGTGCCTGCTGCCGCAGCTCGGCAACAGCTCGGGGGAGTGGATAGATGTATGCGGACTGATAGCCCCACGCACCCTTGTGGACGAGATCATCGCCGACATCAAAAGTGGCAAGTACGCCAGCCTTGCCGACGTGAACGAAGCCTTCCGAGCTCTCCATAGGCGATATTACAGCCTCGAATGGGAGTGGTCGTACGGACTTATGTGTCGCTGGTACGGCATCGAGCGGCACGAGGAGATCACAAGCCAGCTCATAGCACGCATCGTCACCGAATGGATGGAAGCCGTGATACGGCTCGACCACTACCTCTACAACGACGCAGACAAGGAGTATGCCATCATCGGACGGGTCAATTTCGGGATTAAAAACGGGAACGGTGCTCCTCAAAACCGTCCCGAGATACTCAAAAAGGAGATGGAGGACAGCCCCATCGTCCACGAAGTACTCGACCATATCCGTCGCAAGCGCGAACTCGGCGAAACGACCCTCGCCATGCTTCGCGGCATTCGACCCTAAGCATCCCTACCGAGATATACATCGAAAGGCACTGTCCGCACGACTTCGGGCAGTGCCTTTCGGTATTTGTCCTATCGGATTGCGGGATGGATGGACATCGACGACGAAGCATAAGTCCATGTAGTACGACGTCTCCCCCTACTTCCTCCCGAACCAAAAGTCTCTACCGTCCCGCTACTAACTTTCTCGCTTCCGTATCTGAAGTGATTTTCAGGGGCAGAAAAGTAGTCTTCAAGAGCCGATTTCTACTTTTCTGCCCCTGAAAACCAATAACCAGGAGTGGGAAACCACTTCAGGTCCCGTTCCCGACAAGTTTTCAATCCGTCTTATACTCATTCTGTACCGCATCGCTCCCGAAACAGCATCGCACCATCCGACGCCTGCGAGCAGAACTTCGGAGGGTTGTGCCAGACTATCGACATTTGTGTATCTTTGTAACTCAATGGTATTTGAGCCATCTTATGTGATATGAAACCGAGAATATATATACTGATCTCCGTGATGTTGCTGATGACCGTACAGGGGTGGGCACAGCAGCTTACGGCACGGGAGGCATTCATGCTGTCGCCCGACTATGTCTTCCCCGTGCTCTCGTCGGAGATGAAGCAGGATCTCGTCGCCCTCTATGAGGCAGGGCAGAAGGACTCGTCCTACACCACGAGCACAGCCAACCTGGCAGGAGGGCTCTCGCATATAGAGACATTGGAGTCCGACTTCCTTCGTCTCCACCTCGATCGCGGGACAGAGATACAGATCAAGCTCTTACCGATGATCAACCGTACCGCACTGATCAGCATGGTCGTCACCTCGAAGGTCGCCCCGGAGCAGTCCATCGTGAAGTTTTACAGCGAGACCTGGCAGGAGGTAAGCCCGAGCGACATCATCAACCTGCCCGAAGTGTCGGACTTCCTGCGCAATCCGGCAGACAAGGGCTCCGTAGTGTTGAAGAACGCCCTTGTCGAACGCGGTTCGCTCGACTATACGGTACACTACGAGGCGCATTGCAGTGTGATGACAATCAAGCTCACTACCTTTGACGAGGAGATGGTGCGGAGGCTTTATACCGAAGTGGTCGAGATGCTCGACCCCACAGGCGTGAAGTACGAATGGACCGGCACAAGATTCAAGAAAATGAAGTAAACAATAACAGTACCATTAGGATATGAACGAACAGATTGAAGATAGACAAAGACGCCGCAAAGCCCTTGCCATCATCGGCGGTGGGGTACTTGCTCTCCTCCTGATAGGAGGGGCTTACCTCATCTGGCAGCAAAATCAAACGATACAGACCATCACGGCACAAAACGAGATAGATCGACAGATGCTCGAGGAGGAGTACAACGAACTCTCGCTCCAGTACGAGGGGTACAAGTTCTCCATAAGCAATGACTCCCTCATCGCCAAGCTCTCGAGCGAACAAGCCAAAGTGCAACGCCTCATGGAGGAGCTCAAGACTGTAAAGAGCACCAACGCACGACGCATAAGTGAGCTACGCCGTGAGCTGGAGACCCTACGAAAGATCATGCGCAACTATGTCGCTCAGATAGATTCGCTCAATGCTGCCAACCAAGTACTCCGTGAAGAGAACAAGGAGGTGCGGGCGCAGATAAACAAAGTAAGTGCTCAGCGCAACCAACTTCAGGAGGAGAAGCAACAACTCTCCAAGAAAGTCGAGCTGGCAAGTAAGCTCGCAGTGACCGGTCTTAGGACAGACTTCCTCAACAACAAAGGGAAGACGACGAAGCGCATCCGCAACATGAAGCAGTTACAGTTCTCTTTCTCCATCGACCGCAACATTACAGCTGAGCCGGGGATGAAGCGTATCTACATCCGGATAACCAAACCGGACGACGACCTCCTCACCAAACCCGGAGGTGGGACATTCGCATTTGAAGGCGGGGAGATACCCTACTCCATCTCAAAGGAGATAGAGTACGAAGGCGAAGCAACCCCAGTGACCATGTACTGGGATATAGACGAGTTCCTCATGGAAGGGACTTACAGAGTAGAGCTTTTTGCTGACGGGTATATGATCGGTCGTACATCGTTCACACTCCAATAAGTTGTCCCGTCATGGAGGAGCGATACCTATTCAACGAACATAACAAAGCGGAATACCCTCCGATGCATACAGCCGAGCACGTCATCAATGCAACGATGGATAAGCTGTACGGCTGTGGTCGCAGTGTGAGCGCACACATCGAACGGAAGAAGTCGAAGCTCGACTACAAGCTCCCCAAACCTCTCTCGGACGAAGAGGTTCGGAAGCTCGAAGAGACCGTAAATGCAGTGCTCGCTCAAGACCTTCCCGTCACTTACTTAGTGATACCGAGAAGCGATGCTCCGCAACATGGCGTGGACGTGAGCCGTCTCCCTGCCGACGCTTCCGAGATGGTGCGGATCGTCAAAGTAGGAGACTATGACACCTGCCTGTGTCTCGGCACTCATGTCTCCGGCACCGCCCGGTGCGGACAAGTACGCATCACGACACACAGCTACGAAGAGGGTAGATGGCGTATGCGCTTCAAGCTGGAGGGAGATGCACCGGAATAAGTAAAACCTAACGCAAAAGACGAACATAATAATGGAGATAAAGCAAGCCGAATTTGTCATAAGTAATACGGAACTATCGGGATGCCCGAGCGACGGACGCAGTGAGTATGCGTTCATCGGTAGGTCAAACGTAGGGAAGTCTTCCCTTATCAATATGCTCACTCGCAAGAAAGGGCTTGCCAAGACCTCACAACAACCGGGGAAGACCCAGCTCATCAATCACTTCTTGATCAATAACTCCTTCTACATCGTGGACCTCCCGGGCTATGGATATGCGCGTGTGTCGAAGGAGAAACGCTCAGGCTTCAAAGACATCATCCATAAGTATATATATCTGCGTGAGGAGTTGACTAACCTCTTCATCCTCATCGACATCAGACATGAGCCGTTGCAGATAGATCTGGACTTCATCAACGACATGGGCGAGCGCGGTATCCCCTTCTCGCTTGTCTTCACAAAGGCAGACAAACTGAGCAAAAGTGCCGCACACGCAAGCATACAAAAGTATAGGGAGAAGCTGAGCGAAGTGTGGGAAGAACTGCCACCGATGTTTGTAACTTCGGCAGAAAAAGGGGAAGGAAGGGAAGAGCTCCTCGGCTACATCGAGCAGATAGAACAATCCTTATAGCTCACAGAAGTGCAGGCTCTGCAATGACCCTGCCGACGACACGCCTGATGGAGTCGAGTCCAAAGCGACTAGGGTCGAGCTCGGACAGAGGGACGGCGAGCAGCTGCCCCACATCATCACGTCCCATACCCACATAAGGATCAAGGCTCTCCATCTCAAGATGGAAGACAAGATCAGTCGTGTGCACTGTAAAGCCGCTGTAAACATAAATATTCGGCTCAGAGAAGAGATAACGGAGCGGCTTGATGATCTCCGAAGTACTCGTACCGCAGACGTCGATACCGGTCTCCTCAAGGACTTCCCTTATAGCGGTTCCCTCCGCCGTCTCGTACAAGTCGGCAAATCCTCCCGGAAGATCATACGTACCCTTCGCAGGATCCTTCGCTCTCACAGCGACAAGGAGCCGCCTTTGTCGGTCAGAAATAAGGACGGCACACGCTACCGAGGGATTGAAGTAGTAGACAAACCCACAGGTTTCGCACTTCT
The DNA here is from genome assembly GCA_041791495.1 of Porphyromonas sp. GTDB lineage: Bacteria > Bacteroidota > Bacteroidia > Bacteroidales > Porphyromonadaceae > Porphyromonas_A. The sequence goes on along the minus strand of JBHBLB010000056.1, from coordinate 24,222 downwards.
TTGCCTTCTCGTTACGTATCTCGAAGTGGTTACTTCCGCACTTGGGGCAGTAGCAGAACTGCATCAACGGGTGATTATTCATGGATAAAAAGGTGCAAGATCAGTGCAAGATGAAGTAAATCATATCCATAATCACCTCCCCCTGGTCGGTATAGCCGCCATACATTCCCTTACTTCGGGCATCGCACTTACGGAGGTAGGTGATGATATTCATGACTTTGGCAGGACGATAGTTCTGGAGTCCCGCCATCACATCCCGCACCTGAAAGGGGCGAGAAAGGCCAAGATGCTTCATCACTCCCGCTTCGCTCTTGTCGGAAGCATAGTAAGCGATGAAGAGATCACTGAAAAAGTTGAAGAGCATTGATACAGTCATCTGCACGGGAGAGCCCTTCGGATCCTCCGACATCATGACAGCGAGTTTCGTGGCACGTGGTACATCTCGTCGGGCGAGCGCGGTCTTGAGTTCAAAGAAGCTTACCTGCCTTGTGACCGAGGTATAACGCTCGATCATCTCTGCCGTAACCAAGTCTCCGTCCTCTCCCTGTCCGGTCACGATCTCAAGCTTTTCCATCTCCTTGTCCACCTGCACCACATCGGTGCCGAGATGCTCTATCATCATCTGTTGTGCCGCACTGTCCAGCCTGAGACCATGCTCCGTGGCAAGAGCATTGATATACCTGTGTATATCGTAGTCGCGTATCTCTTTCGACTCTACCGCAAGCCCTACCCCCTCAAGTGCCTTCAGAGCCCTCTGCCTGAAGTCAGGTCTCCCTCCCTTGAACGATAAGATCAGGATATTCTGCCCGGGAAGGTGGGTAGCCAAGCCCTCCAAAGCCTCCATCTCCGACAGGTTTTGTGCCTCTCTCACTACGACAACGACACGCTCGCTCATCATAGGGTAGCGCATCACAGCGGTAAGCACCTCCGTGCCCGTCGTATCGCTTCCATAGAGCAGAGTGTAGTTGAAGTCCGTCGCATCCGGATCCATATAGGTGGCAACCAACTTTCTCTCCAGCTTATCCGTGAAGTAAGGTTCGTCGCCATACAATATATATATATTATGAGGCGGGATCGACGGAGAGATGCTGCGGAGGACGGACGTGGGATCTTCGGATTTTGCCATTATCTTTGCCAATGATTTATGATGAGTGTATGACAAATTTATACCTTTTCTCAAGATGAAGCAAGAATGCGACAACGCCACAAACAAAGGGCGTAGTACAATATTTGATCCATTAAGACAGAAAATAGTCGCCCTCACTCCAGAAGAAGGAGTGAGACAGGGCTTCATCCGCTATCTCATCGACGCGCTCGGCTACCCCTCGGGACTGATGGCAAACGAATACTCGATCCGTATCGGCAGGCTCGAAAGACGGTGCGATACCGTCATCTTCGGCGATGACCTTAGTCCCCTTATGATTGTAGAGTACAAGGCTCCCCACATCGCACTTACCCAAGAGGTGATAGATCAAGTCTTCCGATACAATTCCGTGCTCAGTGTCCCCTATATCGTCATCACCAATGGAGTACAGATAGGCATCTTCCGTATCGGATACGGTGGCGCACAGACCACCCAACTCTCTGCCCTCCCCCCCTACTCCGAACTCTCATCTAAGTAATAAATCAACCGCCACTCCCGACACACTCAAAAAAGGGTGCGGTAAAGTCCGGAGACTTTATAGGTAAAGTACAAAGGTTTTACCTATAAAGTCTCCGGACTTTACCGCACCTTTTTTTACGACCTTCTATATCCTTGATTAGCAGCACCTCCAAATCCTATTTTCCTAACTCCCTTTCGCCCTAATATCCTCTCAATCGTCCCTTACGAATATAAGAGAAGAGCCAAATATATGCTCCTAACACAAAAAAACTCTTCGGACTATTGCAGGAATAAAAATTATGCTCTATCTTTGCAGAGCAAACGGAAAAATGCAACTGGTGTGGTAGTTCAGTTGGTTAGAATACCTGCCTGTCACGCAGGGGGTCGCGGGTTCGAGTCCCGTCCATACCGCTAGAAAGTCTCATACAGATGTCGAGTTAGATATCTACTCAGACCTTAAGTCAAAGAGAGTGACCGTAAAGCCATAGCTTTACGGTCACTCTCTTTTTATACCACTATCATTCGAAGACTTTACTTCTATCTTTGAGCAACCATAACTCTGCTGCAAATCGGAATAATTACAGCTACTACAAGTTTGAGGGACCGATCGGATATCATTATAGTTTTCCCCCATGGAGCAAGCTCCACTTTCCGACAACGCCCATGCTTATACCTACACCTCAAAAGCCACATTACATCCATTAGGGAAGAGAGAGGAGCACAGAGACACATTCCCCCTTCCCTACAATATGACGAATTGGCAGCTTATAAATTCATACACTCTAACGAAAAGGACAACACCACAAGATCAAATCGAAGGGCATTGCAAACTATCTCATAGCACAAAGCCGAGGGTCTACACAAAATCATTAGAGAAGAAGGTCCCTAAACCGAGATAAGCATGATTGTCGTAAAATAAATATGGAGCTCAGACATCAGTGCCGAGACCTAAAAAGACCCCATCATGAGTTCATAACGTAGAGTAAACCCTCTGAGGCATCTCTCGCCAAAAAGTCAATAACCGGCAAAGCAAAACGCCACCCCTCAGAATAGAGATAAGAAGACAACACAACATTACCCTAAATGAGATAAGAAATCTGTGAAGCCGCATATACCGAAAGAAAATCTATTATATATCTTTGCATTATAATTAAACAGTTCATACCTAAAGAATAAACAATTAAAATAAAAGAGAAATCACTCCAAGCACCAAACCAACACTATATAAATCAAACAATTAAATACGACTTGATCCGACTCACTTAACCATAAACTAAACCTTGCCCCACACATCATTAACATTCATCAGCCATCAAAGAGAAAATTCGGCGAGAATATTTTTCACGAAAATAGTTGTAGTCAAAGAAATTTATTCTAACTTTACGCCCGAGACAATCATAATAACACACATATCCTAAAATATGTATCATTATGCTTTGACCAAAGTCACTAAACAACCCAACAGATATTTAATTAACAATCTAACTAACTCTAATTGTATGAAGACTAAAGTCGCATTGCCACTATTACTTTCCATCGTGACATTTATGGGGAGCTGTACGGTGGATAATGATGTAGAAGAAGCTACATTGGGAGTATCCGGTGAGGAAAAAATACTTTTCTCCCGAGACGCATCGGAGCAGACGCTTACCGTGACGACCAATCAGTCCCGCTGGCTTGCCACAGACAATGCCGAATGGGTAACTACCGTAGCTGAAGGGAATAACCTTATCATCAAGGTTGAGAAGAATGAGGTGCAGAGAGAGAGAAAGGCAATGATACTCATATCTGCCGGAAGAATCCAAAAAACTCTTACTATTGTACAAGCTCAAGCCGGCTTGCAGGTCAAATGTTTCCCTAACGAATTGATAACAGATCAATGGAAAAAGGACTTCCAAATAGATGTGGAAGCAAACACTGCCGGATGGACTGCGACTTGCAGTGCGGACTGGGTACAAGTGGAAGCAATGCCTCATGCCAGGATGATCAAAGTGAGAGTCCTTGAGAATAAGGAGATAGAGGCACGAGATGCCAATATCATTATCACCCTTAACAATAGCTCTCAGGACGAAACGAGCATCCCGGTACGCCAGTCAGGGAAGTTCTCCTACATCCTTCCGTTCCTGGACTTCGAGGATGGTTCACGCTACAGCATGAAACGCTTTGAAGCAACTCGCAGAAGTCAGATGATAAGCGAAAATGTGACGGACTATTCGGGTTGGATAGACTTCTACACCCAAAGTGCACTATACCCTCTTGTGACCTATACAATCCATGGGCTCAATGCTATGATGCATGCTCAGCTCGATGCGGTCAATAAAGAATACTTACAAGGGAAGCACCTTGACATCATGCTTGATATGCTAAAGGAGCAAGGCTATACCGAAGTAAGAGTACCGAGACAGACAATATATAATCCTGAAAAGCGAGTATTGGCAGAGATCAAACCGGACTACAAGGATAATACCCCGCACATACTCTTTACCTACTATCCCAAACAAAAAGGGACATTCAAGACCTTCGAGTCATTCCCATACACATTCGGGATGACTGAGGCTGACGCCAGCAGAGATGTTACCGTAGATGAAGTAACAGAATATGAAAAGTCTCGTGGAAGTGTACTACTGAGAGAACAAAAACATACCAATAGCGGCTACATAAGATTTCGTTCGTACGAGACACGCAACGAGGGGGTAGTAACCAGAAGACTCTACTTCTTTAGTGATGTAGAGGAGGGAGTCCTTACTCAGTCCGTCACATACTATGACAACTTTAGTTTGGCATTCTGGGATTATCGCACTTATCCAGTCTTTACCGAAGAGTTTATGGCACTTACAGAAAAGGCCGGGTTCAAATACGATCGACTTGACTTGATAGATAATAGAAGACACGTTTTTCTGAATAAAGATAAAGGGTTGGAACTGAGAATACACTACCACCAAGCCTATGGAGAGACAAAAAAACATGTCAAAGTATATATGTCTAAAATCGGAGGTGCCACCCACTAACCCACATACAGATATTCTATCTTATTTATTCACGAAGAACAATAACTAAATAATAATATGAAAACGAAAAATCTTATTCTCTTTGTTTGGATGATGCTGACCATGATGGCATGCGTCCCGGGAAATGATGTAGAAGATGCTACGCTAAGCCTTTCTGAACTAGGTCCTATTGTTTTGGATAACACCGAAACAACCAAAACTCTTAGCGTAACCACAAATCAACCGAAATTTATTGCATTCAGTAAAAGTGACTGGTTGGATGTTGTGATATCCGGAAGTGAAGTTACCATTACGGCCTCCACCAACGAAGAGCCTCGTGAGCGCAGAACGAAATTGTTTGTAATTGCGGGTTCAGCCGTTGAGGAAATACAAATACTACAAAACGCATCCGCTGTATCACTCAAAGTGATAACTCAAGAAGAAAGCGGAGACCTCTCGATAGATCAATGGTCTACGCAACAACTCGTAGACATCGAGGTAAACACCGATAAATGGGAAGTGGCGTCCGACTCTCCGGAATGGTGTCGCGTGAGAGCTAAACAGTTTAAAAAGCAGATTGTCATCGATGTTGATGAGAATACGAAACGTGAAGGACGTACTGCCAAGATCACTCTTGTAGTCGAACAAGGTAAGTTGATAAAGGAGTTCTATGTAAAGCAAAGCGGTATTATGTACTTTATCATCCCTTACCTTGACTTCAAGAACGGGACACGCGGTGCTATTACCGAGTTTGAGACTGAAAGAAGAAGCGTTGTCTCCGGCTCATGGGCAATAGACTACGAGTTTACCACAAAGAGCCCGGCATTCAATAAGATTACTTATGCCGTAGCACACAATAAGCTTATGACACTTGCTCGCTTGGAGGCATCTACTGCACAAATCATTACAGGGGAGCAAAAACTTGAGTTCATAGATTACCTTAAGGGACAAGGGTTTGTAGAAAAGAAAACAGAAGATCTATACTATAACCCCGAATTGAGAGTACTTGCCGAAATCAAGAATACGTATATGCCCCACGTAATGTTCACTTACCTCGCTGAGCAAAGCCAGGCATACGAGACATTCGCTGCCTTCCCATACGGATTTATAAAGTGGGGAGCTACACGAAAGGAAATCGAAGAGTACGAAGCTAACAACGGTGGGACATATAAGTATGACGCAGACTGGGAAAAGGAAACTGACGGTCGCTATGCAATCCAATTCATTCCTGAAGACAAAGAGATCCAACGCAGATTGTATATGCTTGAGAAAGATAAGGAAGGTAATTATGGCCTACTCGGAACATTCCAGCACTTCTTGTTGATCGACAGAGGATACTATACACATAATGGTAATACTTATCTGACCAATGAGTTTAGAGAACTGCTGAAGAATGAAGGCTTCGAATACATCACCACTCTACCTGCTCCTTCACGTCATGACGAGTTCCACAACAAGTCAAAAGAGCTCCGTCTCTTGACTCGTGTGGCTCGCTACGAAGGTTCTGCAAACTCTGTATTGGAACTTGTGCTCTCTCCATTGACCAAGGTTAGCAACAAGTCTGTATCACGGCAGTTAGTGCATGAAACTTCCTCTTTAGGAGATAAGATCATAAGACTCAACAAGTCATCCAAGACTATCGGTAGATAATGACCGAAAGATCTATCATTTGTCTGAAATAATCCAAAGGGAGTGGCGGGAGGAGCCGTCAGGTACCGCCACTCCCACCCTTAGAGTTACCACTAAGATTGAATGTAAGTATGAAAAAATTACTATACTCACTACCGATTTTCTTCGTTGCGACGGGTTGCATCAGTAGTTGCACGAACGAAAACATAAACATAAATACTGAGAAAGATACGGATCTCACTATCTCTATGCAGGATGGGAACTCCGATGCCCTTCGAGGGATCATTCGTATTCAGCTTGACAAAGACATCGCAGATGTCCTTCCCGTCGATGCAGGACTGAGGGCAGTATCAGAAGAGATACCTCAGCTACAAGAGCTTTTGAAAGCTATCGGAGCAAAAAGTATCACGAGAGTGTTCCCCTACAATGCCGAGTATGACAAGAGGCATCGTGAAGCCGGACTACACTTATGGTACGATATTGAGTTCGACGAGGCACACTCATTGCGCTCTGTATCTACACATATGTCATCCATCCCGGGTATCAACCAGGTAGAAGAGCTACCCAAATACACACTGTTTGACAATAATATATCTGCTCAATTCATAGATTTCAAGCCGGTTCGTGTAGGAGTCGCAGCACCATTCAATGATCCTGAACTCAACCTTCAGTGGCACTATCATAATGATGGTGAAGCAGTCTTGAGATCAATAGCAGGAGCTGACATCAACCTCTACGAGGCATGGAAGAAGACCACCGGTCGTAAAGATGTAATCATAGGTATCTCTGATGGCGGAGTAGACTATAAACACGAGGATCTTGCCGAGAGTGTCCTTATCAACCTTAAAGAGCTAAACGGGATTGAAGGATATGATGATGACAAAAACGGCTATGTCGATGACATATATGGATACAACTTCGCAAAGAGTAAAGCAGAAATAGTGCCCGAAGAGCACGGTACGCACGTTGCAGGGACCGTTGCAGCTCGCAACAATAACGGCATAGGGGTTGCAGGGGTTGCAGGAGGCGATGGGACTCCCGACAGTGGGGTACGCCTACTTCTCACTCAGATCTTCGACGGCTCCTCTTATAGTTCTTCAGGAATGGCGAAAGCTATCGTCTATCAAGCTGACAATGGTGCAGTCATCAGCCAGAACTCCTGGGGAGGCAATCCGGGTGGATCGATGGCAGGAAGTGTAAAATCAGCCATAGATTACTTCATAAAGAATGCCGGATGCGATAAAGATGGCAATCAACGCCCCAACTCCCCAATGAAAGGCGGGGTAGTTATCTTCGCGGCCGGCAATGATGCTGTAGATGCCATTGTATACCCGGCGGCATACAGTGCAGTAGTGGCTGTCGCCGGTACGGCACCCAACTGGCAATTTGCTGAATATACCATCTTTAGTGACTGGATCGATATCTCTGCACCAGGTGGAGACAGCAGATTTCCCAATGGTAGAGTTTATAGCACACTCCCAAACAATAAGTACGGTTACAAAGGGGGGACATCTATGGCGTGCCCTCATGTCTCCGGGATTGCCGGTCTTATCGTGTCACATTTCGGGAAGCAAGGCTTTACAAATGAGGAATGTCAGAAGATTTTGTTGGGAGCTCTTCGTCCCGTAGATATAAATGCTGTAAACCCTCAAAAGAAAGGAAAGCTCGGAGTAGGTTATATTGATGCAGACAGAGCCTTGGATGTAGATATGAAAAAAACACCTAAGGACATCAGCAAAGTACAGGTCGCGGAGAACTACATAGAGCTTGACTGCTCATGGACTGCTGTAGAAGATGAGGACGATAAAACCGCTACGTTCTACAACATCTACCGTTCGACGCAGCAACTGAACGAAACCAATTACAAATCTGCTGAACTCACAGTGCTCAATGGCATGGGATACCTCCCGGGACAAACGATCAATTACCGCGTAGCTAACCTGGACCTCAACACCACATACCACTTTGCAATTGTAGCAAAAGACCGATGGGGATATGAGAGCAAACCGTACTTCTTCTCAGCAAAAACCAAAGAGAACAAACTTCCAATCATTGAAAATCTCACTGCTCCCCAGGCCATACGTCTCACAGGTCGGGAGACTGCTGTACTGAAGTACAAAATATCCGACCCCGATGGTCATCGTATGAGAGCTGTTTTGAGAGGACAAACTCACGGAGTAACGCTCGAAAGAAACGAAGATGAGATAACAATCACCATCCTGTCCAAAGCCGCATTCGGCAAGCATACGACATCGCTCGTCATAATCGACTCATTTGATGCCGAGACAGTGGAGACTATTACATTCGAGACCTATGACAATAACCCTCCGGTGTTGATAAAAAAGATAGACAAACTCTACCTCCCCGAGGGGACTGACCTCGCCTTCAACCTGAATGAATACTTCGAGGACAAAGACGGACACACTCTCTCGTACGAACTTATCTCCTACAATAAGCTCTATGCTAACGTACAGATAGAGGGCTCTTCGCTCAAAGTAAACGGCAAAGATCGCGGTGTAGGAGCCATAGAAATCCGTGTGAAAGACTCCGAGAATGCAGAGACCCGTATCTCCATTCCGTTCCAGGTCGTAAAGGATGAGTTAGTCTACCAGGTATATCCCATACCGACGTACAAGGAGTTGAACGTAAGGCTGAGCTCATCGGTAAGCAACGCCACCCTTGAAATCCGTACGATTCCATCCGGATCACTTGTCTTGTCGAAAGATATTACCATCCCTGCCAACACATCTGCCGAGAATCGGAAAGTCGTCTTGGATGTATCCAAGTTCTCAGGTGGTAATTATATGCTCATCGTTAAGTCAGGAGCCAAAAGCTATAAGCAATCCTTTATCAAGTACTAATCATAGCTATCTATCAGAATTATGACTATTAAAAATATAATGTCCAAGGCGTTTTGTGCATCTCTTCTCGTAGGATTGGGAGCCACACTCTCTCTGAATGCACAAGAAAGCCGCTCGCTACCTTTCCTAGAAGTGAGCTCCGATGCTCGCAGTGCCGCTATGGGTGGAAGCACCATGGGGGAAGCCCGCTCAGCTTATCTGTACACCAACCCCACCTCGTTGCTGACTGCCGAAGGTCGTATCTACGGTTCTTACTCGTTCGGGAAGTACACCTCGAGCGAACTCTCGGAGATCCAGTACCACACAGTCTCGGCAGGTTACCGGCTCGGGAGTCGTCACGCATTCCTCCTCGGTAGCAGGTACTACAAGGGGCTACCCACTCACAAAGAGGATGAGTACGGCGAACGCAAACAGCTGAAGCCCATGGACTACTCAGTAGATATCGCCTATGCCTATGCCTTTAGCGATCATCTATCCGCATACGTAGTGGGGACATTCATCCAGTCTTACGTAGGTAAGGTGGCATTTACCGGAGGTGGGAGCGTCGGTCTCTACTATCGCAATGCCCCCGTCTCGGTAGAGACGCCGCTACGCTATACTATCGGTCTCTCGGCTGACAATATCGGAGGGAAAGTTCAGTATGGAAAGAAAGGGTACGAAGGCAAGATGCCGGGGTCGGTAGCCGTTGGCGGTGACCTTGCGACCCGACTGACAGATCAGATTGGAGTAGGTATCTCCATGACACATAGGTTATTCTTCACCCCCAACAATGCCTCTCGCTACACGGGCGGAATAGGTCTCGAAGCTGACTATATGCAGAAGGGCTTCGTCCGTGCAGGGATGCAGCTCATGCACGAGAGCAATGTCGCCACGTTTGGGGCGGGCTGTCGCCTGGGAGCGATCACCCTCGACGGTACCTACCGAAAGGGGATGAAAGACAGCGGAGTCGACTCCTTCTGGGTCGGACTGAGCGTCAATCTCTGACCTTACCATAATCCGTAACCGATAACCTCCGGGAGCTGCGATGTGGGCTCCCGGAGGTATCTTTTTTGTATCCGCTACGGGGGCAAGACTCCACCGAATCTTGGATACCGCGCCAAGGCGGAACGAAGACGTCTCCTACACACCCTCCGAGAGGGAGAGACGGGGTCGAGGGTCAGAAATATCCCTTCCTAGCGACGCTTAAGCTGTGACCAACAGTCGTTGCATCGAGACAAGAACCTCTCTCCGTCCGGACACAATCTCCCGGACAATAGGAGGTAAAGTGATTTTCAGGAGCCGGTTACTGGTTTTCAGGGGCTGATTATTACTTTTCCGGGGCTGAAAAGTGGTTTTCAGCCCCGGGACAGCACTTTCGATGCGGTAGCGAATAGATTTGTATCAGTATCTCCACAACTTCCTTCAAGGCCATGAGCGTAGATAGGATAAACTCTCTATGAGTATCGCTATAAACACCCGAGGGGACTCTCTGCCATAACACATAAAGAAGCCCCGGAAGTCGTGTGACGACTTCCGGGGCTTCCTGTTACGATACTATCTGAAACTACATCGTAAAGCCGAGGCCTACGAGGAGAGTATTTACACCGGTTTTATTACCGGACTCCATACGGTACGCAGCATCGAGCCTGACACCCTTGATATTTACACCAAGACCCATGGAAAGGTGCCCGATGTTGTCCAGCTCCTGCTCGTACCCACCTCTCACATATACCATCTTACGGAAGCCGTACTCCGCACCGACACCGAAGACATTGGCGCGAGCTTTTGCCGGCATTACGTAAAATCTGTCACCGAGCGTCAAGACAATATCATGATCTCGTGCAGGTGTAAGCCCGAAAGTAACATTGCCGGACAGCGATGATGGCAGAGCGACACTGCGTCCGCCTCCGCTATACTGAAGCACAGTACCCCAGTCTGACCCCTTGACAACGACATTGAGGAATGCCGGCATAGTGCCAAGCTGTAAGTCAGTACGGTAGCTTGCCCCTACGGTAAATGCGTACGCAACACCTGAACGACCAGTATAGCTCGCAATATAGCTACCTGAAGCAAACATAGATACTCCGTCGAACAGACGGAAAGCATACCCAAGATCCATCGTGTAGTCGTAAGGACTTGTCTTGCGCTTCTTGGCCTCCAGATCGTCTCCTACATTAGCCATAGACAGCCCGCCCAGATATCTGAACCCTGCGAAGACAGCATGACGGTCGAAAAACCTGAACCCTGCTGTAGCATTATACTGCATAAGTGTGCCTTCGACCCCATCCAATTTGTCCATCCGGTACATCTCTCCGGAGACATCCACCGATAGGAACCGGCTTCCGAACAGGAGAGCTGAGGGGTTGGTATAGAGATGCATACGGTCTGTCTCGCCTACGTGTGTATTACCCATCGCGACAGAGCGAACATCGGGATTGGACTGTAGGATATCGAGAGGTCGACTATCCTGTGCGACTGTGTTGTGAGCACCGATGCAAAGGCAGGCAAGTGCTATTGTAAAGAATGTTCTTTTCATTGTTCGTTGTTCTTTATGTGGCACATTAAGGTTATTGCTTTACGAATGTACGTTTGTATGTATCCTTATTGGACTGGATAGAGAGATTGTATGTCCCCGGGGCAAGCTTCCTGAGATCTACCTTTGCGATATGATCGTCGTCCGGAGTGACGCTCTTCCGGAACACCTCAACGCCACGCATGGAAGTGACAACGAAGGTCACCTTCTGGATGTTCATATTGACAAGGGCCTTGAGGTTGTCTTTTACTGGCAATGGATAGACGACATACACGGATGCATTGCTATTCTCCACCACTCTTACAGAGAATGATGTACTTACTTTGCTGATAGGATCAGAGACCTCCACCTTGATGTTCACAAGTCCTCTGCCTTCACCCTTTAACGATAGGACACCCTTATTGTCTACACTAACAGTCGCGATACTCTCATCTTCACTCTTAGCCGAGAATGTCACGGGGACTCCTTCGAGGATAGAGAACTTGTCTGCGAGAGAAATAGAGAGAGGTGCATCATTCTTACCAATGATGATGTTGGCGAAATCCGCTATCAGTCTTGGTTGCTCATACTTCACCAGACGGTACTTCACCGGCACTTTAGCAGACTTGCCCAGCTCATCCGTCAAGACTATATTGAATGTATACTGACCGGGTTGCTGTGTCGGCTGGATCGAAATGTCGAGATCGTTGCTATCCTTTTTGCGCCTTACTTTTACACCTTTCGTATCCCCTTCCAGTGTGTACGTCCAAGAGTGCCCGTCCTTTTCCTCTACTGGGACTGTGACATTGATGCTCTTGATACTGAGGAGCAGCATCTCTTCTTTGAGAAGATCCCCTACGATCTCGGGTGCGCTATTAAATTTGGTCTTGACTGACTTGATGATAGGAGCAGACTTATTGCCCCAACGATCCACAGCTTCCACTGCGACATAGTAAGTCTTGTCGTCTTGAAGTTTCCTTACCTGATATTTTACCTTGCCTCCTATGCCCTGTCCATTGCTCCGTATCTCTACTTTCGGCATAGAGGTATAGTTAGATGCTGTGATCTCCTGGTCACTCATATAGAAGTTGTAGTATGCAGCGATACCATGAGCCGCATCCGCATCTGCAGAGATAGACCAAGTACAAGTAAATGACACAAAATCAGGGGTCAACTCAAGGGTCTTGGGCGTCTCCGGAATCTTGTTGCGGTTATCCTCCAACGCCACCGCGGCATCTATATACCCTACACCAAGGCGACCTTCGTAGCCGGGGTTGTAATAATTGATATCGTACGGACGAAGAGATGTCAGTAATCTCTTCTCCAATTCTGTGTTTGTAAATCCTTTCTTTCCAAATTTCGAAACAATAAGAGCTGCAATACCGGAAACGTGCGGACAGGCCATAGACGTACCCTGAAAGAATGCGTACCCCGAACTGGATACAGTCTTTGGTACTGTACTCAATACACCGGCGATATCTCCATATCTATCCTGGTCACCACCGGGAGCCATGATAGATACCCAGTTACCTCTATTAGTATAGCTGGCTTTGGTAAAATCCCACGCCATAGCAGATACTGAGATGACAGCTTTATATGCACTGGGCCATGCATCGTAGTCTTTATTGTCGTTACCTGCTGCAAAGATGACAATACCACCTTTCATAGGGGAGTCCGGGCGTTGCTCTCCATTCTCATCTACACCGGCATACTTGATGAAGTAGTCGATCGCTTCTTTGTCTTGCTGTGGGAGGTCTGCTGGACCTGGGTATCTATATCCCCACGAATTTTGGCTGATGACCGCGCCTACGTCTGCTCCATGCTTGATGCCGGAAGCTCCGGAACCACTTTCGGTACTACCACCGAAAATCTGTGAACTGATCATACGGATACCACTATCAGGTGAACCATTTCCACCCGCGACACCGCAAACACCGATATTATTGTTATTGACAGCAGCAACGGTCCCTGCCACGTGTGTACCGTGCCCTGCGAAATCTGCATATATGGAGTCCCCAATGAAGCCACCACTCTTATAGACAAAGTTGTAACTCTTTTCACGATCTACATTGTTACTCAAGTCCTCATGAGTATAGTCTATACCGCCGTCCACGACACAGACAAGGACATTGGGCTTACCGACTTCCTGTTCCCATGCTTTATAGAGATTGATATCAGCACCGGCAATAGAGGTCGAGTTCGTACCTCTATTGTAGTAGTGCCACTGTCGTACCAGCATCGGGTCATTGAAATGCGTACCCTCCGGTCTTTCGTCAAAGCCTCCTGCACGTAAATTATACGCAGGGATCATCGTCACCGGTGGATGTTCGATACGATAATCCGGCTCAACGTACTCAAACTCCGAGTGCTTTGCAAGCATTGATACCGCTTGTGCTACATCGGTGCTCTCATCCATATTGATAACCATCCAGCGATGGAGTCCCTCTGCACGTGTACGAGCCTCGTACTTTCCCGCAGGCGGGAAGAGCCGGTGCATCGACGTCACGTCAAGACTTCTCAAAGTCTTCTGCAATGGCGTCGATACACTGCTCATCGACATTGCACCTACGGGATTAACGTGCATATTTTCGAGGGCATCTTCATGAACTTTGACAATCACTCTACCCGGCACAATACTCTTTCGATGGAGTAAATCGATTTGGTTACGTGTGCTTTGCTCAGTAGAGGCATTAGTATTATCGGAGAGGTCATACGCTTTGTCACTCTTACACGACCACAATAGAGGCATGGTCAGAGATAGGGCTAGGGGGAGTAATCTTTTCATACTGATAAATTAGTATCTGAGTAAATCCAATCAAGTGAGTTTTATCATTGTAGAGTAAAGAGAGAAGAGCCTCTATGGCATTTACTATCTCCACAGAGACTCTTCTCAGTCCTTTATTTAACCATTCGTGAATGTGTAAATCTTCAACAATGAAGACTTATTTCTTTAGCATTGACATTCTTCTCTTCAAGAAGCCTTCATCAAGATTCTTGTTAATGAATGAGATCTTGTCAAGCTTACCTTCACGTGCATATCTCAAGTTATCATTTACGATAGCGCCATTAGCTGCCGGGTATCTGTAGAAGTACGCAACATTGAGACAGTCAGCACCATCAAGTACGTTTTTATACTTAGCAAATCCTACGAAGAGCATTAGAGTTCTTCCCTCTGAAGCCTCCTTAGAGAATACAAAGTAGCCTTGTGATGTGCCACGGAAAGCAAAGCCTTCTTTAGTTGCCAATGCTTCAAATTCTTTAGTCAGCTTATACTTACCGCCATCTTTCCACAATGCAAGTGTAATATCGGTAAAGTACAAATCAAGCTCTACGACCGACTGCAATCTCTCTGCAGGAGTAGTAGAATTAGATTCAGTAGTATAGAAGAAGTAGCCTCGCTGTGCTTCTTCATCGCCGGTCTTGTTGGTAGTGAACATACGAAGGAGGACTTCTGTCGTAACGACTTTACCCATAGCACCCCAATCAAGACGTTGCGTAGAGCCAAGACCGGCCTCATAGTCATCGACATCTGTGACCTTTTTTGTAAAGTCGCCAATGAAATTAAACGCTGTGCCATCAGCACCATACGGGAACTTGCTGAAAGTCTTATACTCTTGAGGTTGCTTCACCTCGAATGTAAACACCACATCAGCCCCAACCTTTTCGGTTACTTCGATAGAAACATTCATCATTTTCTCACTATTCGAGAAGCGTCTTAGTGATTCTGAAGAGGTAGCATCCTTAACAAATCCGTTTTCTTTCAAGAATGCTTCATACTCTGTGAGCTCGGTTGTCTTGTCAGGATTCTCAAAAAGCAACAAAGTAACGGCACCGGCATATCTTGTATCCTGAGCAGTTTCGAGGACATAACCTATAAGTGGCATACGATCACTCGCAGTATAAAATATATACTGTCCGGGAGCAGAGCCGAAATACGGGTTTTCATACGGATCACTCAATGACTTCACGATGCTACCGCGTGCGGCTTCGAAATAGATGACATTGCGAAGATCAAACTTCAAATCCATATTCGGCAAGAGATACTTCGACTTTCCAGCTTGAGAGATGCTGATTTCCTTTGTTTCTCCCGTTGCAGTCTTAGCAAACAAGCTAACCTCACGAGTTTCAAATGTAGTATTTTCCTGTGCTTCGATTACGATAAGTGATGAGGTCTTCACAACATTAAGCCAAGTGACATCTGCATCAAGCTCCTCGAGAGACCACTCATCTGAGTTTGCCTTAACTTCCACAAACTTCTGGCCACCTTTCGTTGGCATAAATAGTTCTGTCTCAGAGAAGTCAAGTGAGATTGTGATGTCGGCTTTTGATTGAGTAACCTCGATCAAGTCCTGTGCACCACCGGCAAGGACTACGACTGTAGCTGTACGCACCTCGCCTTTATCATTTGCCTTTGCTACGACCTTAAGTTTGCTTCCCGACTTAGTAAGGTTAATCCAGTCACCATTGGAAACAAATGCAACCCAACTGTCTTGATTTGTTTCTACTGAGACAGTCTCATCTCCCCCGCTATTCGCGAATGTCAATGCTTTCTTACCCAATGTTAGGGTAGCCACCTCTGTCTCATCTTTTGGGTTACAGGCTGCGAAAGTAAATACAGCCGCCCAAAGTAGCATGAAATAACTAATTGTCTTCCTCATAAAAAGATAAACTTTAGATAGGTTAATAATTGATTGAACTGCTATAAGTAATATCATCACCAAAATTTAGCGTAGTGACAGATACCTCTTTTCACATTCATAAAAAAATTATCCAGAAGAACTTTTCAATAAATCCGGCAAATGATCGCTATCATGCCGAGGGGTTCAACCCAACCATGACTTGCAAGAAAAGCGAGTATACATCAGCACTCTACACAGCACACGGACCGACTTCCTTATAATTTCATTGCGCAATATACAAATTCCATTTGTGAAAACGACAATATTCCAACAAAAAATTTTTGCATTCTATTTTACAAATTCCCTAAATAGCACCTCCCGATGACTTTTACTCATTAATTAAAAAAGGAGATAAGGAGACAATCGAACACAGAGCAGCAAGCAGATAATGCAACATCTACAATGGATATAATAAAAGTGCGATAGGACAGAAATACCTTATCTATAAGTCATTCCTATCCTATCGCACAGCGAGTGGACTACTCTACGAAGCAGCAGAGCACTTCTATCCTCTCCTGTCGCACATCTATCCGTCTTGTAGGACAATCATACCCACCGCTCCAGACGGCCTTTCCGCTTCATCAGATTTTTGTAGTCCCAACGAATCTCGATCGACTTCCTAAGCCACCGGGCAAGATCCTCATCGCTGATCTCACTGACAGTGCGATACAAGATCGAAGCATCCTTGAACTTCCCCGTCCCCGGCCTAAGGGCTTCTTCCCAAAAATCTGCTCCGCTCCAAAATCTTAGCCGAATACCACTTTTCTCTTTGCTGTAACCGACGGTGGGGTTACCCTCCAAAAACCAGACAGGATGCCCATGCCAGATCTTACTCTCCGCAAGTGGCAAACCCTCATCTATCAGACGCTGCAGGAGGTCGCACACCTCCCTATCCCCTTCGGGCTGCCTGCTGTTGTAGCCTTGTATCTCCGTATTTCCCATACATTACCGTAGAGTTTCGGCATAGCGTCCGAAGTTATCCAAGATTGCTTGCCAGCCTGCCCTCTGTACCTCCACGGGGTTTTGCCCCTCGGGATCAAAGGAGACGACGATCTCTATGCCATCACCCTGCGGCACGAGCTCGACACTTACCTCCCTGCCATCCGCCAGCACATAGGCAAATGCCTGTCCCGGGGAGACCGTCTTATAGACAGCCCTAAAGTCAAAACCCATACTTCCATCTCGCGCTTCCATACGAGCGAAGTACTCGCCACCTACCCTGAGATCATTTGCCGCGTTGGGGCAATGCCATTCGGGGATGGCGAAGTTCCAATTCACTATATGTACAGGAGAGGTGTACGCCTCCCATACTTCGGAGAGTTGCCTCTTTACGACAGCTCTTATTACTACTTTATCCATTCCTTATACCGTATTTATAGGGGATTAGCCAATTATGTACTCTTTGGGCATAGATCTTGTTGGTGCGACACACCTATCAGGCCTGCACCATTCCTCAACCTTTCGTCCCGTCGATAGCCTCTTACATAAAGATATAATAATTTACAGTGCATCAAGCACCGTATCTCCGGCGAATAATCTTGTGCTTCTCCGCCCGGAGCGCAACAAACCGGCATGCAACAGGGTGCGACAACCAAACGACACAAGTCACCTAAAGAATATTCCTCCTTACGGTACAGAACTTATGCTTTCCCGCATCTGACGTCGTTTTCAGGGGCTGAAAATTAGTTTTCCGCTCCTGATTTATTGATTTTCCGCCGCTAAAAGTTAGTTTTCCGTCACCGAACACAAGATCCCATCCCGACATACATAAGTTCTTTTCGGGACAGTGAGCAAGACTTGAAGAGGCGTCCGAGCAGGGGTAGCAGGGAGCTCCTATACCCACCTTCGGTCCTCTCCAAAGGAGGATTACGAAATCTCCAGGGTTTCAATATAAGTTTCCCGAAATATTGAGTAGAGAAATGAATTTAATTGTTATTTTTGTAGCTTTATATCCATAAAGCAAAGAGATAAGAGAGATAGGCCTGAGGCGAACCGGGATTCGCTTGTTATTATTAGGTAGAACGATTGACTCCATATGATTGAAAAGAACTCTGTGGCACCTGAACGCTGTCCGCACTTGTCCAGCCTCATAACCGAACTATGGGGGCTTCTCGAAGAGCACGAGCGCGAGCAACTGCTTATATGGGCATCTTTCTATATATACAAAAAAGGTGAGGTGATATATGAAGCCAATACTATACCTCAAAACTGCTTCATCCTCGCCCAAGGTCAGGTGAAGGTCTCCAAGGAGGGCTATGGTGAGCGCACTCAGATCCTCAGGATGATTCGCCCGGTCGAGTTCTTCGGGTACCAAGCCTACTTCGCCTCACAACCCTATGCCACGAGTGCCATTGCAGTAGACCGCAGTGTGGTATGCCTCCTTCCGATACATATCCTCGAGGATATCATCTCGGGCAACCCGAAAGTAGGATTCTTCTTCCTCAAAGACATTTCTCGCAAGCTCACCGATGCAGACCGTCTCACCATAAGCCTGACACAGAAGCATACCCGAGGACGCCTTGCTGAGTCGCTCCTCATGCTCATCGAGAAGTACGGACTGGAACAAGACAATGCCACTATAAGCATCTACCTCTCCCGACAAGAGCTCGCCAGCCTTTCAAACATGACAACCAGCAATGCCATACGTACCCTCTACTCCTTTGAGGAAGAGCAGGTGATAGCTCTCGATGGACGTAAGATAAAAATCCTCAACGAAAAGAAACTCATCGAGATCAGTAAGCTGGGATAAGTGGCCCTCCCAGGTACGATATTCCCTCTCTTTTTCTTAACTTAGCGTACCTTGCAACTTGAGTTGCGAGACCTTACCCCATTATTATATATAGTAGAATGTCACCCGACAACGTCTATCAACATAGTGCTACCTATAAGCTTGCCAACGCCCCTATACCCGAATTACTCAAATACTACGCTCTCCCGGCGGTTGTTGCAACGATGGTCAATTCGCTCTACAGTATTGTAGACCGGATATTTATAGGTCAGGGAGTAGATAGCTTGGCTCTTTCGGGGCTGACAGTCACCTTCCCAATCCTGCTCTTCTTACAAGCCTTCGGGATACTCATCGGGGCGGGAGCATCGTCACGTATATCCATCCTGCTCGGACAGAAAGAACATCAGAGAGCGGAGAACCTACTCGGCAATGCGTTCGTACTCTCACTTACCCTCTCTACTACCACCATTGCACTCAGTCTTATCTTCCTCGACCCGCTCCTGCGTAGCTTTGGGGCAAGCTCCGCTACCCTACCGTATGCCAAGGAGTACCTGGAGATAGCACTCCCGGGCAATATATTTGCCAATATATGCTATACGTACAATTCGGTGATGAGATCGTCAGGCTATCCGACCAAAGCCATGAAGACGATGCTCATAGGTGCCGTACTCAATACCATCCTTGACCCACTCTTTATCTTCGGCTTCGGGATGGGCATAAAGGGAGCTGCGCTAGCCACAGTCATCTCTATGTTTGTAGGGATGTGTTATGTCCTACGTCACTTCCTTAGCAAGGATAGCTTACTTAAGCTAAAACCCAAGTACTTCAAGCTCAAACGCGAACACATCGCAGCGATTATCACCATAGGGCTGGCTCCATTCATGGTACAACTCACGGGTAGTGCCGTATCCGTCTTCTTCAACAAGTCGCTCTACACCTATGGAGGCGACTATGCTATCGGGGCTTATGGCATACAAAACAGCTACGGGATGCTTGTCGTGATGCTGATGTTCGGAGTCTCGCAAGGGATGCAACCCATCGTAGGCTTCAACTATGGCGCAGGCAACATAGACAGGATGCGGGAAGCCTTCTCCCTCTCTACGCGTGCAAACATCCTGATAGGCTTTGTGGGCTTTCTCCTTGCCATGATTGCACCGAGCATCATTGCACGTATCTTCACGTCGGATCCGGAGATGATCGAGATCTCTGCCAAGGCTCTACGTATGGTAATGTGGGCACTATGGGCAGTGGGACTGCAGGTCTCGGCGACACAGTTCTTCCAAAGCATCGGGAACGTCAGGAAATCCATCTTCCTGTCTCTGACACGCCAAGTCATCTTCCTGCTTCCTCTTCTATACTTTCTCCCTCCATACCTCGGGCTCAACGGCATTTGGCTCACGATGCCTATATCTGATGTATGTGCAGCTACCATATCCGGTGTCTGGGCGCACAACTTCCTCAAACGACAGCGGCCGGCACAATAAAATCCTTAATACGCATATCTCTCCTACCATCTATGAAGGTATTTCTACTCTCTGTCATAGGACAGACGCTCTTCAACCTGATCCTGTTAGTACTGCTTCGCAAAGCGACGAAGCCGAGAAGCCTCTCTCGGCGCATCGGGATCGGGATAATCCTTGTCGAGTACATAGCATTCACGATCCTCTTTGCCGTACGCTCGCATCTCCCGAGAGAGGTGATGGGGGCGGGGCTCACGCTCTTCAACGGCTACTATATCGGACTACTGATGTTCCTCTGCTATACCTTGACAGCATATGTCGGTATCTACCTAAGTCTGCTTAAGCATAAAGAAAGAAGGCGGAAGTGGTATGCCCGGGCATTCTTTACGCTCATCCCCGTCACCATAATACTATGTACGTGGGGACACTTCAACACCGTATGCCCGAGAGTCACGAGACACAGCATCGAGCTGCCCGCTACGCCCCACACCCCCGACAGCCTCCGTATAGCATTCATCTCCGATATCCACATCGGAGAGATCATGTCTCCGAAGAGAGTTGCCCGCCTTGCCGAGATGGTACGTGCGGAAGCTCCCGATATCGTAATGGTAGGTGGCGACATCGTGGACTACCATACATCATATATGTACCTGCCCGGAGTGAAGGAAGCACTCCTGTCCCTACATCCCGACAAAGGGAAAATCTACTATGTCCTCGGCAACCACGAGTACTACTATCACCTGGAGGAGAAAGAGGCATGGATACGCTCCCTGGGGACGCTACTCAAGGATTCGGTAGCACACATCGCCCCGGACATCTACCTTATCGGTAGAGATGATGCCACAAACCGGCACAGGGCCACCCTCTCTACTCTTACCGACAGCATCCCTCCCGGAGCTATCCGTATCGTCCTCGACCATCAACCGAAAGAGATGAAGCAAGAGCGTGAAGGGGGGATCCACCTCGCTCTGCACGGACATACGCACAATGGGCAGTTCATCCCGTTCAAGTGGGCTGTGGCTCTCACCTTCGAGCGGTCGTACGGTCTATATCGGAGGGATGGCACGACCTACTACATCTCCTCAGGCTACGGAGTGGCAGGCTCCACTTTTAGAGTGGGGACATACTCCGAGATCGCTATCCTCGACGTAAAATTCAGAAAGGGCGCACCCGGTCGTTAGACCCGATACGCCCTTTTCAGTAGAAAGTTGATTGATGTTTTGAGATTGATTGACTGTATGTATTAGAATGAATATCCTACTGCTAAGTATGGAAAGAGCGGATTGAACGTAAGCTTATTATTCGCTCCCATGAAAAACAACGGGGAGAGGCCCGTTCTGAAAAGGAATCCGCCCTTAACAGGCTGCCTACGATAACCGAACGTGAAGTTCCCTATGACCTTAGTCTGGGTCTTCCCATTTTCGGCCAGGAGGTCGTCTCCATACGGATCCGAGCTTGCAATCCACAGAGTCCCTGTAAGCCCCATTTCGAAGTACTTGCCTCTCTTACCCATGAGGTAGTTGAACCCTACCGGGATAGAGATCATACTATCACCATCTACGGAAAATATCCCAAAGCCTGCGCGAATCCCAAGACCGTTGAGTCTATGTCCCAAACGTGCCTCAAAGTTATATCCAAGTGTGGTCGAAGGACCCGCCAGTTCGACGAAGATTGCTTTCGGCACCACATTCGTCCTTTCGTCCGTAAGCATCCTCTGCTCGCCCGGAGTACGGATCACTGTAAGGGTATCTACGTTCTGCCACTCAAAGGGATAGTTCTGCGCGACTGCTGTTGTGATAGATGTCACAAACAAAGCAACGGCAAGTAGTAATGTTCTCATAAATCTGATTATACGTTTATTGTTTGGTGTTATTGATTCTTTCTATACTTCATAAATACCGCATCACTTGAAACCTTGCATGATGAGTCAAAGAAAAACCACAGTTTGTGTGCAAATATACGTATTTCATCACATTCTCTCCGTCCACGACTACCCTGCAAGCCACTGGGAGACTGTACCACGACTCGATTCACGGGGTAGTCACTGCTCCTATCTCACGTAAGATAAACTTGTGAGGGAGCGGTAAGAAAGTTCGTCTCTACCCGATAGAACGTTATGTTCAGCAGCGGAAAAGCAATCTTCAGGAGCGGAAAACTAATAATCCGGGGCGGGGAGCTGACTTCCCGTCCCAGGTCACCACTTCACTTCCTGTCATTAGATAGATTTCAACCGCATCCATAAGACTTCGGTCGGGTACATTGTCGTCCGGGTAGTGGATCAAAAAGGGGGCTGCGTCAAGGTCTTGACACAGCCCCCTTACGGTGTTATATCACAATTACTTATTGAAATATCTTTGCAAGCTCTGCATCGATATCAGCAGGATTGTGTGTACGCACGAGGATCTTCCCTTCTGGAGAGATGAGGAGAAGTGTAGGTACACCGCTGATACCGTAAGCCTTTGCACTATTGCTTTCGGTATCGAGGACAGTTTCCCAAGTCATTCCAAGCTCCTCGATTGCCTTTGCGTTGTCGGCAGGATCCCTTTCCCATACGCCAACACTGAGTACGCGGAGACCCTTTTCGGCAAGTGTAGTGTGAAGCTCTGCAAGGTGAGGCATAGCTCTACGGCAAGGGCCACACCAAGAAGCCCAGAAGTCTACGAGAAGATACTTACCATTGCCTACGAATGTAGAGAACTTGGTAACATTGCCTTCAGCATCCTTGATATCGAAGTCCGCGAAGTCTGCACCGACTTGTGTCTTCTGAGCATTCTGCGCTTTCTCATATCTTTCAGCAAGCATCTTATCTTTCTTCACCAATTCTGAGGCAGCGTCATAAGCAGCAATGAAGTCTGCGTCTGTCTTGAATGACTTTTGACCGAAGACAAGTACGCCAAGAGCGTTGTTTTGGTTACGAGCGTACACTTCATCAGCCAGGGCATTCTGCGTTGCAGAAAGCTGCTCTACAAGTGCATCGTACTGCTTTTGCTTCTCTTCCATAGTAAGGAGAGAGTCGGCAGAAAGGGCAGCCACTTGCTCTCTCACTGGAGCCATTGCTTCGCGAATACCCTTAACGAAGACGTTGAAGCCCTCGATGAGGCGACCGCCCTTAGCGACGAGTGCACCACCTTCATTGATAGTGTCTGCTTCGATGACGGTATTTCCCGGCTCCTTGAAGAAGCGGATCTGTGACTCTCCTATCGTAGCTACGAAAGAGTTGAGGGTATCTACCGGACTTTCGTACTTGAAAGAACGGTTCTGGATAAGGATAGAGTCGCTAGGCATCTCTTCTCCTTGAGCAGTGATGTACACGTACTGACCTTCAAGCTCCTCGGGCAGATTGTTGGCAGTAAGGGTAGAACCTTGTTGGCAAGATGCAAAAGCCATAGCTGTCGCACCGGCAAAAATGATGATTTTCTTCATGTTGAATTGTTTTGTGTAACGATGTTTATTTATTATTTCCGGTCCAAAGTTAGACATATTTTCGTCTCCTTGGATTGTTTTGGTCCAAAATGTTTATCCTCAACCCTCTATGAAGGTTTTCCTCCTCCGTTTTTTCTCTCCGAAACGAAAAGAAATTCTAACTTTATTCGCCCTAAAGTGCATCGCGAATGAATAGAAGAATCAAAGAACTGGACTTCCTTAACCTACATTATTCATAGTGGATTCATTTCAGGTTATCAAAACAGATATGGGGACAATCTGAAGCCTCCAACTAATGTCTATCATCGAATGACCGCTTGATGTAGAGTTATAATCCTGTCCGAAGCCTTGATTTCGGCAT
>JBHBLB010000055.1:0-9225 GCA_041791495.1 Porphyromonas sp. | reverse complement strand
TCTCCTTGAAGCGAACGATGGGACCGCAACCCGAAGCGAGAGCGGTCTCGCTGCGTTCGATATAGCCGTAGCCCGTCGCCGGGAACGTCGGCTCTATACCAAGGGTAAGGAGTACGTCCCGCTCGACCACGTACTCTATGCCGTGGCGAATGGTGGCGCGGAACGTCTCTATATCTCCTATATGGTGGTCTGAGGGGGTCACGACCATCACCGCATCGGGATTGAGCGAATGTATCTTATAGGCGGCGTAGGCGATGCACGGGGCTGTATTGCGTCGTTCGGGCTCGGTGAGGATATTGGCAGGAGGGAGGGAGGGGAGTTGTGCCTTAACGAGGTCGGCAAACCGCTCTCCCGTGACCACAAAGAAGTGATCTGTGGGGACGATGGTGGAGAAGCGCTCGCAGGTCTCTTGGATCATCGTTCGGCCCGAGCCGAGGATGTCGAGGAACTGCTTGGGCTTGTCGTTCCGGCTCATGGGCCAGAAGCGTGATCCTATACCGCCTGCCATGATGACGCAGTAGGTGTCTTGGTGTCTCTTCATAGGGAATGTGGTGCAGTGGATCAGCGTCCTGACTTGGAAGTGAATATGGCGATGCTGTCTCTCTTGAGTGCAGGATGGGTCCATTCTGCGGGTTCGAACGACCATGTCGAGGTGGATCGTGGCACGAGTGGACTATGCTCTTCGATGTACTTCATCAGATAGTAGCGCAGGTCTCTGGTAGTGGCTTCGACGATACGTCCCGAGAGCTCGCTGTGCGGTATGCCTGCACCCTCTGTCAGGAGCCCGCCACCTCCATTGCCGCGGTACGAATTGATGGCGACGAGGTACTCCTTCTTGGGGTCGAATGCCGTACCGTCTCTCATCTCGGAAATGATAACCCTCTCTCCCTTTGGCTTGGTCACATCGACCGTGTAGCGTATCCCTGCGGCGGAATCAAAGTTAAAGAACGGTTCCTCAAAGGCAAAGCTCCCTCTCTGCTTGCTCTTCTCGATCCGTAGGACTCTGCCTTCGGGGCTCTGCATGGTTACGATCCAGCGATCATAGGACTCCTCAAGGGTCTTCTTGAGTTCCTCTCCTGAGAGTCGCATGAGGTAGACCATGTTTTCGTACTTGTAGAGCTTGAAGAGGTCGCTCATATAGATTTCTCCTGCCTCGATGCGTGTGTCGAAGACAAGGGGCGCCGATAGTGATACATCTACATCCTTAAAGAGCGAGAACTGTACCTGATGGATAAGATCGATGAATGCTGAAGGTCCGAAGAAGGCTCTGCGGGAGTCGAACGCCGCTGTGGCTTTCCCTATGGGACGGGATACGAACTCCTTGACGGTATTGTACTGAGGCGAGAAGCCCTGAACGAACTTGCCATCGGGGACCAACTGGTCGAGGTCTATGAGTGAGGGGGAAGAGGTGACGACAGGATTGCCATCACTGTCGATGGAGAACGTCACCGTAGTGCGAGAGAGACGGTGCCCGTTGTTGCCGGGATT
The DNA here is from genome assembly GCA_041791495.1 of Porphyromonas sp. GTDB lineage: Bacteria > Bacteroidota > Bacteroidia > Bacteroidales > Porphyromonadaceae > Porphyromonas_A. The sequence goes on along the minus strand of JBHBLB010000055.1, from coordinate 7,737 downwards.
GAGTAGATAAGTCTTGCTTCCGTCATCATGTATGACGGAGTCGATATAGTTGCGGTGGTCGTGACCGAGCAGTACGAGGTCGATGCCGGGGACGTTCTTCGCAATGGCATAGCCGGCATCCTCGGCAAGATAGGGTACGGAGTCGCTCTTCTCCCCTATGCCCGAGTGGACGAGTGCGATGACGTAGTCGGGGCTTGCGGCTTCGATCTCTGGCATATACCGTCGGGCAGTCTCTACCATATCCTCAAACCTCATGCCCGACCAGAGTACTTCGGGGAGGAAGTTGGGCACGGCAGGTGTGGTAAGCCCGAGGATGGCAAACCTCTTGCCGGCTTTATTGATAATAGTGTAGGGGGTAAAGTAAGGCTTCGTACTATTGCTCCCTACCGATCGCTCTATGTCGGTCACATTGGCTCCCAGTACCGGAGCATTGAGCGACCGTACCCAACGGTCGTAGACTGCGTGCCCGGTCTCTATATCATGGTTGCCTATGGTGATGGCATCATACTCAAGGTGGTTGAAGAGATCCGCCATGAGGTGGTGAGAGAGCGTGTCGATGAAGTTATAGTAATAGGCAGTGGGTTGTCCTTGGAGGATATCTCCAGCATCGAGGAGCAGCAGGTCTCGGGAGTTTTGCCTGTAAGCATTGACATATGTAGCGATACGTGCATAGCTCCCCTTGCCGTCTGTCCCGTTGATGAAGTCGTAGGGAAAGACATTACCGTGCAGGTCTGTGGTGTGGATGATATCCACCCTGATCTCCTCCTTGCGGTCCGATCCGGTACAAGACCAGAGTGTGAGAAGCGAGAGAAGGAGTACTAACGAGAGGGATAGTCGTGTCTTCATTCCTTTACCTGTATTATGTGTGATGGTTACTTCGCAATATCCATCTCCTCGATGAGGCGATGAGCTCCGAGATACTTGTCGAGGATGAGGAGGACGTACCGCACGTCGCAGATGATGCTGCGCTGATAGTCGGCAAGGTAGTTGATATCTCCTCCTACGCCTTCCCAGTTGCGGTCGAAGTTGAGCCCTACCAGGTAGCCGTACTTATCTATCACCGGACTGCCTGAGTTGCCGCCTGTGGTGTGCGTGGTAGCACATATATTGACGGGCATCTTGCCATTCTCAAAGGTGTAAGATCCGAAGTCTTTGTTGAGATATATCTCTTTGATCTTCGGATGAAGCGTATATTCGGGGTTGGTTGAGTCCTCTTTTTCCATCACGCCATCCATTGTGGTCTGAAATCCATAGTAAACATTGTCGCGAGGAGAGTACCCCTTGAGACGACCGAATGTATAACGGACGGTGCTGTTGGCGTCAGGCCATACGTTCATCTCCCCTTCCATCTCCATGATGCCCTGCACGTAAGTCTTGCGGACACGTGCAAACTCACCGTCGAAGCCCGCAACTTTCTTCTTCACATCCTCGTAAAGAGCCTGCACGTCTTTGCTCAAGCGCACTACAGGGTCAGCACTGTATGCTTCGTAGGTGCCGTCGGTAATCATAGACTCAAGGCTCTTGGCATCCATATACACGGATGTGTCGATGAGGTTGTCCACAAAACCATCTACATCCTTTACCTCACGAAGGACGGCAGGTAGGTTCTCGTGCGTCGTCTCTGCCATAAATGCTTTCAACATCGCCTTAGTAACCTTGCGGTCTACTTCCTTTACGTAGTCCTTGTTAAAGTATGCGAGATACTTTTCTTCCATAAACTTGCGACGCTTCGTTGCGTCCTTCTTGAGCTCGGTATACTCTTCGGCAGTCAGCGTTGGTGCACCTACCGTCTCCACGGCCCGGATGAGCCCTTCGTCGATCAGCCACATCTGCTTGCGGAAGTCGGCTCTCTTCGCCACCATGTCACGTATGGCAGCCATGGCTGCTACGTACTCCGGCTTGGCGTTGAGGGTAGCATAGTCGGTGAGTCTCCCTTCCTGTGCCCGTTTCATCCCTTCGAAGTCCAGTTTGTTTACTGCCCAGTTGGATCCGATAGCGTTTTTGTATGCATTCGTTGAGCGTTGATACTTGGTAGCGTATTTGATGTTGATGGCTTCGTCAGCGCGCATCTCGGCAAGCATTACGTCTTGACGCTGGCGACGCATAGATATGCGTACACTATTATCTATATCACGACGCTCTGCGACTTCCGCTGCAGTATAGAAATGGTTCGTACGGCCGGGGTAACCGATAATCATAACGAAGTCGTCTTCTGCCAGTCCCCCCGAATTGACTTTGAAGTAGTGTTTCGGTTTGAATGGGATGTTTGTGGGACTGTATTCGGAAGGGGTGCCGTCAGGAGCGGTATAAATACGAAAGACACAGAAGTCCCCCGAGTGGCGAGGCCATACCCAGTTGTCGGTGTCTTCACCGTATGCCCCCACAGAAGAGGGAGGGGCTGCAACGAGACGTACGTCGGAATAGATCTTATTGACTGAAAGGATGAATCTGTTTCCCTCGTAATAAGGTGCAAGATCAAGGTCAATGTATTTAGCCTTTTTGCCTCTCTTTGCCGAGTACCATTGGCCGGCGATGGTAGAAAGATACTTACGAGAGAGGTACTCCATAGGGTCGTTGCACTTATGCTCCCGGAGGTAGGCGTTTACGTAGTCGGTGATGTCTACAATCTCATCGGTAAAAGTAACGACAAGGCCCGGATTGGGAAGCTCCTCTTGCAGCGTCGGTGCATAAAACCCTTCCCTAAGCAGATTGCGCTCTACCATAGAGTGCTGGCGTATCTGATCGTATCCGCAGTGATGATTGGTCAGGAGAAGTCCCTGTGATGATACTATCTCTCCGGTACAGCCTCCGTCAAAGTGCACCACAGCATCTATGATCGAGCCCTTGCCCGGGGCATAAATCTGCTCGGCAGAAAGGGTAAGCCCCATCTCCTGCATACGTTTTATGTTTTGTTGTTTGAGATAAGGTAGGAGCCACATCCCTTCATCTGCGATAAGACTTGGGGAACAGAGCATCGTGGCAACCAATACGGTGCAAATCTTTTTGAAACTCTTCATATTCTCTTTCGGTATCTTTTAGATTATTCTTTTGGTTTGTTCCATGTTTTGTAGGGCATCTGAGAGAGATAACTGTTGTAGTACTCCGGCTGTCCTGTTACTTCTTCGCCTACCCATACCGGGATAGGGACATCGACAGACTCGTTTGCCAGTTCGACCTCGGCAAGAAGAAGTCCTGCATTCTCTCCCTCAAAGCGATCGACCTCCCAGGTGACGCCCTCGACATTGATCAGCAGTCTTTGCTTGACGATTATGCCTTCGCGACAGAGAGATAGCAATTCGTGTGCATCGCCGATAGGGATCTCGTACTCATATTCCATACGAGAGAGGGAACTTCCTTCCTTAGGTCCCTTGATTGTAAGGTAACCTTTGTCGTTGCAGATCCGAATCCGGACACTCATCCCAGAGCCTTTGCGGAGATAACCTTGCCGTATGGAGAGGATTTTTTCCGGTTCGGGGAGTACTACCCCTCGCTTGATGAGGAACTTGCGTTCTATCTCTATCCCCATTTTTAGTAGATCGTTACTTCGGTGGCCCCAAATCCGTATTCCTGAAATGACGCATCTTGCATCAAGCACTTCGGATACTCTTTCTTGAGGAGGTCTATTACGGCCTGGCGCAGTACTCCTTCTCCTTTTCCGTGGATGAAGACGATGCGACGTTTCTTATCGTTGCGATGGAGTTGCATTACCTTACGAACGTGGTCGAGCTGTACGTCAAGCATATCTTTATTGCTCATTCCTGCTGTGGTATCTATCAGTTCGTGTATATGCAGATCTACTACAACCGGATCATTTGTCCTGGGGGTAGGGGCTTTTTTACGTGGCTCGGCCGAGGTCTTTTTAGTACTCATCATCTCCTCTTCAAGGGCCTTGGCATCGACTCTCTTGGAAGTTACGGCTCGATCATCCTCTATCAGTCCGAAGACTATCGCACCATCATCGAAGTAATCATTGGCAGCGAAGGCATTTTGTTTGAAGAAACGACTGCCCTCAAGTCGATGAGTCACTTCATATATCGGTTTGGCTGCGAAGGTGCCTTCGGGTTTGAACGCCATGATTTGCAGTTTCACTCGAGTGCGGCGCCCTAAAGCTCCGGGAGGAAAACTCTCTATGAACTCCGAGCTGTCGAAAGGAATCACTCCTTCGTACGCAATCTCCCATTGGCTTCCATCGCCTATGAGATAATGCACACGCAGATCATAGTTGCTGTCGTTCACGATGTATGCTTCGTAGTTGCACTCTCCTATGGTCGTCGGATCCTCTGGGAGGTAAGCCAATACGGCATTGATGGTCTCATGATGTTCGTCAGAGGGGCGAGCTCGGTTCGGGAGCTTAGGTTGTTCTTGCTTAGGGGCAGGAGCGGCAGGTTGGGGAGAAGGGCTCTTACGTACCACTTCCACTTTCGGGACGATCGTACTGCCCGGAGTCACCACTACGATCTCCGAGGCAAGCACAGGTATATCAAATCCCGACTCATCCTCCACTTGTACTACACCTTTCGGGGATATGGACTTCACCACACCGCCTCCCGTAGTGTTCAGGAACCTAACATGGTCTCCTATATGTATCTCACTGTTGCTCATAAGTTCTGTTTCTCTCTTCCCCCAAAGTTCTGTATTTTTGCATACAGATATTATAAGACCGGTATGCAGAAATACAAAGATATAAAGATTGAGGCATTTACCTATGATCTCCCGACCGAAAGAATAGCCAGATACCCCCTATCCCGTAGAGACGAATCTCGGCTCTTGTGTTATCGCGATGGCGTGATTGCCGACCATACGTTCAGGGACTTGCCGACCCTCGTTCCGCAAGGGACGCTCATGATATTCAATGACACCAAGGTGATTCGTGCACGTTTGACATTCTACAAACCTACCGGAGGGCGCATCGAGATCTTTCTTCTCGACCCCGTTTACCCGAGTGTTTATGAGACAGTCTTCGAAGAGCGCACGTCCTGTACGTGGCATTGTCTCGTGGGGAATGCCAAGAAGTGGAAGGAAGATCGGCTCACTGCATCCCTTTCCCTTGCCGATGGACGCACCGTTGTGCTTACTGCGACTAAAGCGAATGAGGCCACTCCAGATGGACAACACATTACTTTGTCCTGGACAGGCGGAGTGGACTTCAGTACCATCCTTGAGAGTTATGGAGAGCTCCCTATCCCTCCGTACCTCAATCGCGATACCGAGGAGTCCGACCTGACCACCTACCAGACCCTATTTGCGGAAGTGCAAGGCTCTGTTGCCGCACCTACTGCCGGGCTTCACTTCACTTCCGAGGTGACGGATGCGTTGGCAGAGAAGGGTATTGGGAGATGTAGGGTGACACTTCACGTAGGGGCAGGCACATTCCGTCCGGTCAAGTCCGATACCATGGCAGGGCATGCCATGCATACCGAGGCGATCTCAGTCCCCTTGGATACGCTACGCCGCCTCAGATCATCCGAGGGTCACATTATGGCTGTCGGTACCACCTCCACTCGTACGCTGGAAAGTCTTTACTACATAGGCGTTCATCTTATCGAAGGGTACGAACATCCCTATGAGGTGGAGCAGTGGGAACCATACGAACATACATATATATATAGTGTGCGAGAAGCACTTGATGCCATCATCTCCGACCTTGAGGCTCGTGGAGAATCGGTCCTGATCGGTGCCACTCGCATTATCATCCTTCCCGGCTTTCGGTTCAGGCTCGTGGATACCCTTATTACGAACTTCCATCAACCCCATAGCACACTGTTGCTTCTTATAGCTGCGTTCGTCGGCGATGTCTGGCATCGTATCTACGATCATGCCCTCCGGGAGGGGTATCGTTTCCTCAGTTATGGCGACGGGTCGTTACTCTTCCGCAAGCAAGTGCAGTCGCATCGATAGATAAGTTATGGATAATCGTCGGCTCGATCGTAGCATCCTCACCCTCGCCATCCCGAATATATTGAGCAACATCACTGTGCCGCTCCTCGGGATTGCCGATCTTGCTCTTGCCGGCAGGCTTGACGATGCGGACGCCATAGGAGGGATTGCCATCGCCACTACCATCTTCAACCTTATATATTGGAACTTCTCGTTCCTCCGAATGGGCACCACCGGCATGACTGCCCAAGCAAAAGGTGCAGGAGACCGGCAGGCCATCGGTCGGCTTCTCGCCCAGTCGCTGTTCATCGCGCTGATCTTCGGGGGGCTTATCCTGCTTCTTCGTGCTCCCATATCCCAAGGAACGATGTCTATCCTCTCGCCCGAAGCCGAGCTGGTGACGCATAGCCTCAAGTACTTCGATATAGTGGTGCTGGCAGCACCTGCCGTCCTGCTTACGTATGCACTCAATGGTTGGATCATCGGGATGCAGAACACTTGGCTCCCCATGGCGGTCAGCCTCACGACAAATATCCTGAATATCGCCATAAGTGCTTACCTCGTCCTCGTTGCGAAGTGGGATATCTCCGGCATCGCTACGGGTACGCTCGTGGCACATTACGCAGGAGTCGTCATGCTTTCCTTGGGAGCGTACTTTCTTTACCTGCACAAGGGGGCGGCGATATTGCCACATCGCCCTGTCGCAGGTATGCTTATCGGTGTAGGTAGATTCTTCAGTACGAATATCTACATCTTCCTTCGTACCTCATTACTTATCCTTGTCACGGTCTTCTTTACCTATGCCGGTACACGTATGGGTGGGCTTATGCTGTCCACGAATACGCTCCTTCTCCAGTTCTTTACCATCTTTTCATACTTCACGGACGGGTTCGCGTATGCCGGGGAAGCCCTTGTAGGGCTTCACTACGGGCGTAGAGACCGTCTTCTGGTGCGGAGGGTCGTCTCACGGCTTATGCTTTGGGGTGGGGGGATCGCCCTTCTCTCCACTGTCGTGTATGCGATGAGCGGCAACGCATTCCTGAGGATGCTTACCGACAAGCCCGATCTCGTTGCCAATGCCGCTCCGTATATGATCTGGGTGTATCTCGTCCCTGTGGCAGGCTTTGCCGCATTTCTGTGGGACGGCATCTTCATCGGTCTTACGGCAGCAAGGGAGATGTTGTGGAGCATGCTCCTTGCCGTCCTCATTTTCTTCGCTATATACTACGGTATCGATACCGAAGACCCCAATCATGCTCTTTGGGGGGCATTCATCGCTTACCTCGTCATGAGGGGAGTGGTACAGTTCATCCTTTCCCGCCGTATGGTAGGGATAGGTCGGGACTTCCCGCACGTCTATTATCTTTCGCTCGCTACTACCGTGACCACTCCCGGGCACCTGGATACCATTGTGCGCCTCATCAAGGAGGCGTGGCGGGATGCAGAGGTCAGCGAAGCATATACCACCCCCGATGCCACCGGCAGGAGTGATACCCTCTATACCAATGCCGTCGTGCGGGTGAGCAGTCACGCCTCGCCCTTCGATATGGATGCCCGTGCCAAAGCCCTCGAAGCTCGCATGGGGCGTACACGTATCCCCGGTGCACCCATCCTCCTCGATCTCGATGTCGTGGTATGCGATGACGAAGTGTTGCGCCCACGTGATTACGAACGAGACTACTTCGTCCGGGGTTACGAACGGCTCCGAGAGACCCTCCCGGGCTGACCCGAACGGTACAATGTCGGGAGTGCGGGATTGTTGTTACCTTTGTTTGAGATAATGATATTGCGTAAGAAAAGGATTGACTATGAGTAAGAGAGTAAAGATTTCGATATACCAAGTCCTGCCGAGACTATTCG
>JBHBLB010000054.1:0-27239 GCA_041791495.1 Porphyromonas sp. | reverse complement strand
GTTCTTAACTTTCAGATACAAGCGATACCTGTCAAAGAAGTCTAGCGAAACAGCCGTGAGCGGAATATCTCCTTTGCCCTCTTCCTCAACAAAAAGGCTTAGTTGTTTATGGTAATTGCGATTACTTCGATATGTGTTTGGCGACTTGGTATTTTGTACGAGGTCTAGTTCTTCCCGGCTAAGGGCTAGCAAGGTTGTTGCCCTCGCCTCTACACCTTGTAAGTGGTTCTTGAGTAGCTCAGCACTCACCGCTCCAAACTTAAAGAGTAGCGTATTATACCCCTGTTCTATTCGTTCACGGAATGCTTGCAAGCGTTCGTTCTGTCGCTTATCGCTCGTCTGTTGTCGTCTAACGCTCCAATCCTTCGGAAAGATGCATTCACCTGTGGTCATTACCACATTAGCTCCATCTATCGTGATCCGACAGAGAATAGCTGTTGTACCATCTGTCTTGATTTTATTCTTATTGATATAGAATAGTATGCTGAATGTACTACGCATAGACTTAGATGTTAAGAGTTAAATCGCTGGTGAAAGTGAGGAAGCGTCTAAACTCCTCAAAGAGTTTGTTCGGGGTTACTTGGGCATATCGCTCCGTCGTCTCAATACGACTATGCCCCAGCATCTTGCTAACGGTCTCTAAGGGTACGCCATTTTCTAATGTGATGAGTGTTGCAAAAGTATGTCTCCCGACATGAGCTGTTAGAGGAATACTTATCCCTGCCCTTAGTTGCAAGGCTTTAAGGTGGATATTATAGGCTTGATAAGCTATAGTCGGTAGTAGTAACTCCCTGTCAGGCTGATAATACAAGTCAAGTATAGTCTCGGCTTGAGGTAGGAGCTTTATACGACAAAGGATATCGGTCTTTTGTCGCCTAAATTTGAGCCATCTAGCTCCTGTATCGTCTTGCATAAGATGCTCTTTCCGCAAGTTAACCATATCACAAAAAGCTACACCGGTATAGCAAGTAAAGAGAAAAAGGTTGCGAGCTAACTGAAGCTCGACCTCATAGTCAGTTAAGACAAGCTCCTGTATCTTCTCCAGAGAAGCTCTATCCAATGCCTTGGGCTGACGACTATCTCCACGCTCTATTTTAATGTGTTCAAAAATTAGGCGATCGATAAGCCCCTCTCGAAAGGCTAAGCGACAAATCTTTTTCACCGCTAAGGCGATCCTGCGATAATAAGCTTGAGAATGCTTACGCTTGCCTATGCTATAGACGTGGAGCTTATCTAAGAAATCTTCCGTAATCTGGCCAAAGCTAATATCCTTGCTATGGTATTGATCCGAGATAAAGGCTTGCAGATGCTTACGAACAATCCGATAGGAGAAATAAGAACTCTCCCTTAACTCGATACCTACTTGCTTGTGTAGGTCTTCCAGCATTTGGTCGTAGCGTTGCAGAAAGGTCGTTCTGCCCTGCATCGAGCCTTGTATCTCACCTTTGATGTCCGAGGCTGTAAAGTCTATCCCTCGCTCGCAGAGCCGTTGATAAGTACTTTGTATGGACACAAGGAGTTGCTCCAGCTTCTCATTCGTTGTGACAGCTTCACGACTCTTTCCATTGAGTCGGCTCTCTCGAGTATTCCATAACTCTGGCTTACAGGAAAGCTTGCTACTAAACTGTGCCATCGTGCGCTTGTAGGTTATTCGTCCCATAATGGGGGCTTGTCCCGACTTGTCTAATCCGCTCTTTTTAAGGTAGAGCAACACCTTCATTTTGTCTTGTTGCATATGCTTCTGTTTTTATGGGCAAAGTTACCCAGTTACCCAGCGTTCTATGCTATGCAAAACGTTGTAATTCAGTACATAAAAATCAGTTCAACAGCATTCGACACCATCGAGGTAACTGCCATTCATTACCTCAGTCTTCTTCGCTCTCATTGAGCTAACGATTTGGTAACGGATATTCTGCTGAAATCCACACTTTATGCACTTTTACCCTCTAAGCAGGTTGATGCAATTTGCCTCATTTCTCACACACTCCCAATCAATTATCCTCCAACCTCCATATTCTGCTTTTGCTCCAAATTGTACCGCCCGTGATTATTATTTTTCCGTTCCTAAAAATCAGTTTTCAGCAGCTGAAAATCGCTTCAGATACAGTAGAGAGGCGTTTTGTAATAGGAGGTGTACAACTTTCAACAGGGACAGTACAGTATAGAGCCTGTGTCATGACTCAATCTATGACACAGGCTCTATACTGTACTGTTGTGATCTCGAACCGGAGCTCTCAGGATCCGGGTTATTTCTTTTCCGTGAAGACTGTCTGGTACTTTGCACGTTCTGTCTCGTAGGAATTATTCCCTTCCGAGTCGATGGCTACTATGACGGGAAGATTCTCTACCCTCAGCTTCCGGATGGCTTCGGTACCTAAGTCGTCAAAAGCAATAACTTCGGCCTCCTTCACGCACTGAGACATAAGAGCTGCTGCGCCTCCGATAGCGGCGAAGTATACACCTGTCTCCGACCGGAGGGCTTGCACGACACTCTTGTCACGCAACCCCTTACCGATCATTGCCTTGAGTCCTTTGCGGATGAGGGTGGGGGAGTAGGCATCCATACGTCCACTGGTGGTGGGCCCTACGGAACCTATGGGTTCCCCGGGCTTGGCAGGGCATGGGCCTGCATAGTACACAATCTGTCCGTTGAAGTCGAAAGGCATCTCCTCGCCTCTATCTATCATCTCGCACAGACGCTTGTGTGCTGCATCCCTTGCCGTATAGACTGTGCCGGTGATATATACCATATCGCCTGCCTTGAGCGACTTGATGACTTCGTCGGTAAGCGGAGGAGTGATTACTTTATTCTTTTCCATAGCCTTTGTGTTCGTTAGTTAGATTATCCCATGTGCGTGACGTGTCGCATGACAACCGATATTCACTGCCACCGGTAGCCCGGCAATGTGTGTGGCTTGTGCCTCGATGTGTACGGCAAGTGCCGATGTCGTACCTCCAAATCCTGCGGGTCCGATACCGAGTTGATTGATCTTGTCGAGGAGCTCTTGCTCAAGTGCTGCCAGATGTGGTGCAGGGTTTGTACTGCCCACTTTGCGTAGCAGTGCTTTCTTTGCCATATATGCACATCGCTCCATGGTACCACCGATACCGATCCCAACGATAATGGGAGGGCAGGGATTGGCTCCCGCTATCGAAATCGTCTCAAGGACAAAGTCCTTGATGCCCTCAATCCCTTGGCTCGGAGTGAGCATGGAGAGACGACTTTTGTTCTCGCTCCCAAACCCTTTTGGGGCAACGTGTATCTCGACTTTATCTCCCGGCACGAGCTCGATATGGACTACGGCGGGAGTATTGTCCTTCGTGTTCTCTCTCAAGATAGGATCATTGACCACGGACTTACGGAGGTAGCCCTTGTCGTACCCTTTCCTGACACCGGCATTGATGGCTTCGTAGAGATCGCCGCCCGCAAGATGTACGTCTTGCCCCAGGTAAACGAAGACGACGGTCATACCGGTATCTTGGCAAAGGGGCTTCTCTCTCTCTCCGGCGATCTCGCTATTCTCTATAATCGTACCGATAATGCTCTTACCGAGGGGCGACTTTTCGGTCAGGAGCGACTGCTGGAGCTTCCCTTTGATATCGGGGGTGATGTAGTAATTTGCCTGAATGCAGAGTCGTGAGACCAGATCGGTGACCTCTGCGACATTTATTTCTCTCATAGAAAAGTATGGGGGATTGGATTAGTCTTTGCGTTTCAGGAAGTAAAGGGTATTACGATTTTCGAGCTCTACTTCCTCTTCGTACTCTGAATTGATCGTACCGATTAGGCAATACGCTTCCTTCTTGGGATCGTAGATAAGGCGTTTGACTAGCTTAAAGTTGCGGATCATCCCTGTGGATTTGACGTGAATGCGCGGGCCCAAACAGGGGATGACGATGTCGGCGAGCTGGATGTGATCTTCGTCGTGGTAGGAGATAGATGCGTCTTTTTCGATCCATTCGAAGATCTTTGCTTCGAGCCTGTCGAAGTCGATCTCGGGCTTTTCGTAAAAGCAAAGCACAAAACCATTACGAATATCACTGCTGAAGAAGTCTCCGTGATAGTATCCGAATAGTTCTTTAAGCGATAACTCCGTAATCTCTTCGGCAGAGTGAGCCATCTTGCGATACTTAAGTGAAGTATGGACTATGTCATAAATGCTCTGTGGGATCGGACCGAATAGAGTAGGACGTGATACTATGATCTCCTCTCCGATACCGATGATGATATCTGCGTTGCGCCCAAGGGCAGGGTACAGGAGGTTAAAGTGTTCGATGACGAGCCGCTTTCCCTTATCCAAAAGACTCTGTACATACTCGACAATCTCGTACATCTGTGTAAATGCCATCTGAAACCGTATGTCGAGATGGTACGTAGATGCCTCGCGGGGATTCTCAAGCCCCGAACGGATCTCCATAATCTTCATGGGGTTGAGTATATCATCGTCATTGGATAGCTCCAACCCCGGGAACATCCCTTTGATAAGTGAAGACTTGCCTGACCCGGCATCTCCAATGAAACCTATAAGCCTGTCGTTATAGCTTAGGTGACGCTGAGATATTTGCTCCCCAAGAGCAAGCAATCGTTGCTTGCCTCGGGGAGCAAAATATTGGGATGATACACAGTAGTCTTGTATAGGGCTACTGTATTTTCTGCATTTAGACATCAAAAGTAAAACCCATTAGAGGGGCGTGCTGTTGTGCTCCGTACACGTCTGTTTCGCCAAGCGCACCCGATGGGATCGGTCTGACGATAGTAACCTTTACGGCCTTTGCCGGATCGAAATAGACAAGATTGAGTACGTGTTCGACAGTAATATTGTACAACTTGGCAAATACTTCCTCTTTCATCACCTGATGCTCTTTGAAGAAGTTATACTCATCAAAAGTCTTGAAGATGATATCGAACGTTAGCTCATACGGACCCGAGTTCTTACTTCTTATCACAGAAGCCATTTCTCTTAGTTTATATGTCTTCTTCATAACCGTTAGCTTATTTTGCCGTTGTTAAACATCTTGTACTCGATAGGGAAGAGAGACACAGGGTCGTCTACCTTCATGAGGTGGTACACATTGAACTCGAAGACTTCTCCCATCTTACAGTCTGATGGAGAGAACGGAAACGCAAGGTTACCGGCTGTGGACATTCTGCCCTCATAACCGTAGTGGAGGAATGTACTGCGTGCAAAACCACAAATGGTATTTGCCTCCTCTTGGTTCTGTGCCACTGCTTCGATGATGATCAGAAGCTCGTGCCCTACCTCTTCGGTTTCGGATGGGAACATTGCCATGACACCATTCTTTCCGTAAACTTTGAAGTCAAGAAAGTAATCCTTGATACCATAAGATTCAAAGTTATTGAGTACTCGCGCACGCACCGCCTCTTTCACTTCATCTATCTTACTGATAAGGATGGGATCCTTTACCGCAGCACACGATATGGTTCTATAACCGACTCGCCTTACGCCTTCGAGCTTTACGAAATACTCTTCGGTAGGTTCGAAGACAGTCCCTGCGACCTTAACCTTGGTATCATCAATTTGCTCAAATGTCGTATTGTGTAGATTAAGACGACCTCCCGGACCGGGGAGGAGGTATGGATTGGACTTTTCGTATAACGTATGCGCTGCAATAGAAAGAGTCGTGCACTTACGAATAGGGGAAAGGGGCTCAAGAACGAAATGGTCTTCACGTAAGTACCCGAACATACAGTCGCTCCCACTGCCGGGAAGTGCGCAGATAGCTGCACATTCAAGGATCTTACCCATATGGATGGCGAGACCTTTGGGGAACCCATCACGGATAGCTAAAGCCGAGAATACCGTAGGGTCGTATGCACGACCTGCCAAAATAACTTGAGCTCCGTTATTCAACGCATCGATAAATGGCTCTTCTCCTATCTGCGCTACTATACGCACAGCTTCGTTGATATCTTTCTCTTGAAGCTCAGGAGCAGGAGCAAGGGGAGAGATACGCCCTTCCTTATGATATCTGTGTATTAAATCTTTGTCAAGCTCAGACGAAATCTCTGCATACTTGAAGGATAAAGACTTCTCACGAGCTATCTCTTCGATGATTTCACGGCAGAATGCGACGTGTGGGTGTCCCCCACATCCTCCCGCAGTTCCAATAATAACCGGGATCCCGGCTTTGACCGCAGCAGGAATCATAATCTCAAGGTCCCTCTTCACTGAGTTGCGATCGGTAAATGACTTACCGGCTCCGAGATAATAAGGTCCCGGATCCGTCGAACCTGCATCTACGGCAATAACATCTGGATTTCTCCTCATCCCCTCTTCGAAAGACTCAATCGGGAATCCATATCCCAGGATTGCGGTAGGGGAGAGTACTTTAATCTCTTTCATAACGTTTATATGTTTGTAATGCCCCTAAGTTAGAGTTGATCCTTAAGTGCGAGAATACGACTCATCTCGTTGAAGACAATCATATAGCCTTCATCGACTCCCATACCTGGCTTTGCGAGATATTGTACTGGCTGAGTCGCCATAGCGATGTGTGCACATACTTCAGCTGAACGGTTTGTTTCGTTACATGTTCCTCCGAGGTATGCCCCCATATTGTGCTCTTTACAGTAAAGTACAGCTTCGATAGCGTTATTGATACCACCTAGGTCTGGGGTTTTGATCTGTGCCATGTGCCCAGCCTTACTCTTAGAGAAGTCGATAATGTCTTCGAGTGTATTGCACCATTCATCAGCAACGATCTCGGCCTTTACACTGCGACGTTCCATAGCTTCACGAATATTTTTTAGGGCTTCTATTTGGGCGAACTTCTCTTCAACATCCACCGGCCCCTCAACACGAAGCTTGAATGGCGTAGCAAGTTCTGCAAGCTCTCCAATATATTCAGCAATACGATCGGCGTCGTTATCAAAAACTATACCAAGAGTACCATATACATCAATATGGATTGTCGGATTATAACTCTCAAAAGGTTTGAAGTCTAGGATACGATTTCTCAACCATATTATATACTCTTTGATCTTTTCTCCTTTTAGACCTACCTTCTTTTCCACATGGTTGAAGAGAGCGTGAGGCAAAACCTCAGCACCTTTCATTATCATTTTATCCGCGTTCATGTAGCGATCATCTCCAGACTGAGTGAAGATAGGAATAATCTTATCAGATATCTTCGTGCCATATTCATCTGCAATGACTTGAGCCATCAGCTTTCCTTTGCTTTTAGCAACGGCGTCAAGACAAGCCTGTGTCACGCCATACCTGATAGCGGTATGGTAAGGTTTGTTGGTCTTTAGGCAGATATATTTATCTACTCTATCTGCCATTTCTCTAAAGGTAGTTATATCTTTACCTTCATACATTGGGGCAATTTCATTCTCTATAACCGGGATGAAGCTCTCTGCCAAGAATAAAGGGTCACGTCCTCCTGCACCAGAGTATTGTACTGCGGCACAATCCCCATGAGCAACCGCCCCATTCTCGAGGATAAAGAGTACAGAAATCGACTCCCCTGCTTGGCGAACTGCAGAGAATCCTTCCGTAACAGGTGTACCTTTATAAAAGGCACCGTCGTTTTCAGCACCCTTTTTGATAGCACGTTGGTCATCAAAGTAAAAACCGGTCTTACCGGCAGAGTAGACTACTTTTTTAATCTTCATAGCACTGAGAGAATTATTAGTTTGATAATGTTTGTTAGGTCTGCCGATACAAAAATACGTTTGTTGTATCAGCAGACCTTGGTTATTTTAGTTTAAGTATTCAAATTAGTTAGGACGACCAACGAGGAACCCTTTACCGATAGCATATACATCATCTATTACCATCTGGAAGCTTACGCTACGTCCTTCATATTTGGCTCGTTCTTCAAGCTTACCTCTATGAAACGCCTTTAGATCTTCACTGAAAGGTAGGTTACCCATCTCAAGGATACGGATTGCACCCTTGTTATCGCGAGCAGGCATTACTTTACCGGCATTGTACTTACTTGGTGCGAATGGGATATCGAGCACACCTGCCTCAAAGCCAGCAATTGTTCCCTTAGCAAAGTCACCCTTCCCAAGTTCCTCTACCTTATCAAGGATTTGTTTTACTTCACGCTCTATGATTTCACTCTCTTCGATGACAGCAGGCATATTGGTAAAGTCTTGGTCACGAAGCATAGAGATTACTTGTTTTGTTGCTCTCAGCCCCGCAGCGTTAGCTTCCTTTGTAGGTACACCTGCAGCTTCGTGCGGAGTTTTTACGATAACTTTTGTTGCTTTTGCCAGAGCAGCTGAAGCCGCACCCCAGGAAATTACACCAAACGCTTTCGATTCATCCTGCGGGAATCCACCCATCCATTGATGGAATACTGTCGTAATCTTCACATCATGGTACCCAAATCTATCGAGATACTCGCGTGTCAATCTGCGAAGTGAACGTATAGCGGCTACGTCCTGAATGAGGTTACCGCACTGACCGTAACCGACCGTAATATCTTTCACGCCCTGAGTTGCAGCAAGCAAAGCCTCTATCACTGCAACACTGTTGGAGATACATGGAGGAATAAGAGTACCTGTCAGAGGACCAAATGGCTCTCTATTAATATTGACTCCTGCCTCAGCATAGATACCCACAAGACGGTCTGCGTATTGCCAATAGGCAATGGTCTTTTCGAGCGAATAGTTCTTAGAGTAAGGGATATTGTATGAAATACCTCCACCTTCATAGGAAGTGAACCCACCTGCTATAGAGATCTCTGTCAGAAGACGGGCATCAGGAGTCCCGTGACGCACTTGTACGGGGTTTTTAAGAGCAGAGGTTACGGTACGACATATATCAACTCCGTAGTTCACAATAGGGAATCCATTGAGCATTGACCTACCGCTTTCCTTACTTTTCTCGATCCCGATCTCAGCTTCTTTGTATCGGTTGAGACGAGTGTAACTATCAACAGTCGAGGGGAGCAAGTCGGCTTCACCTTCTGTTTCGAGGTATTGTAGGAGTTTTATATGTTCATCATAGAGAGCTACCCCAGCGCGAGGCTGAATGAGCGTGATCCCTTCTTGTTCTGCTTTGTGTAGTTTGAGGTCAAATCTCTTATCGGCTGCGATCTTCTTCTGGTAGTTGATACCATCTTGCAGGTCGATGCCAGCACCCGTATGCCATGTGCCGAGTACCTCTTCCCTTTCTTTGAAGAACTGTTCGTCGGACAGTTTCTGGTTTTTAATATCTAAATTCATCTTGTTTAGGGTATTGGGGTTGTTATTCTTTGATTTCTGTTGTCTTTCAGAGCTGGGTAAGATACTTCTTCATTATCCTTAGAGCAGCGTTAGGATCCTCTTGGCTGAGCAATCCCATTGAGGCCATTATATAGGTTTTGTCCAATAGATACTTAGGAGCTTTCGGTTTTGCATATTCGAAGTGGCGGATATCATAAGCCGCTCCTGAGAGAATAAACTTAGCATCATCACTATGGATAAGGGCTCCACCTATCCCCAAGAGGTTGGGGACATTGGATAGATCTTTTCCTGTGATGGTGAATATCTGCCCCATAGGAGTGAACATCCCTTTGAGGTGACCGCAGTGACGATCGGTCGCAAGGCGGACAGCAGACTTTGCAAGTCCTTTCTCTATCTTACTTTCCTCTGCATTGGCAGCACGCAGAGACGGGTCAGTGAGACAGCGATCTATCCAGTTTTTTATCTGTTCGTCGGCTACTCCGATCTCTTGTCCCAGCAAGTAGTGGTCTATCTCTTCGGACAGAGACGATAGGCTATACCTCATCCCCAGATCACCTTCCACTGTACGTTTACTGAAAGGTTCGGGAATTCCACGCATCATTATATTCTCCGCCGATGGCTCTCCCTTAGCTATTGAGTAGACATCTGTGGTCGCTCCACCGAGATCCACGGCAACGAGTTCGCCGATACCGGGTTCTGTATGTGTCCCTTGACTTAGCAGTTCGCAAGCATTTAGTACAGCAAGTGGAGTAGGGATAATTTCATTGCGAGCCATCCCCTGCACCTTACTTAATCCTTTAGCGTGAATGATGGACTCTATGAAGAGACGCATTATGGCTTTTTTGGCCGGAGCGATGTTAAGAGTATTGAAGTCCGGCATGACATTCTCGGTCAGCACATAAGGTTTCTCGGACTTGTCCAAGATTTCTTTGATTTCCTCTTCTGCACTTTTATTACCGGCGATGACAAGAGTAAAGTTCCCTTTGATTTGAGAAAGGGTCTCTGCATTCTTTAGTATCGTAGACTTGTTGCCTCCATCCGTACCTCCGCATAGCAAGATGAGGTCTGGGCATATTTCTTCTATCTCTCTTGCCTCACTTTTGCTTATCTCATACGCATAGGTCTTTACTACCTTGGCACCGGCACTTGACGCAGCCATTCGCGAAGCTTTTGCAGTGAGGTCGGGGACGAGCCCGGAAGCGACCATCTTGAGACCACCTGCTGCACTGCTACAACATAGGAAGTGGTCGTACTGCCATTCCATCCCGATCTTTGCTCTCAGCTCCTCTATGGCATGACTCAATCCGATAGTTACATCCGTATCTATGGTAGTGAATGCCGCTCCTGTCCCTACGATGGTTGCGGAGTCGGTATCTATTGCCGTAACCTTAGTATAAGTACTGCCGAAGTCTGCGGTAAGGTATCTCATAGGATTGTCACAAGGTCACACTCCGAGTATATCGTTGAGGTCTGCAATAGTTACTTCTATGGGTGTTCCCGGGGGATAAACTTTGGTAAATCCCATTTTCTTGAAGCTTGCTTCTACGTCAGCGAAGTCGCGTTTTCCCACTACGAGGTTTCCACCTGCCAGGAGAGGGATATTGTGCAGGCCTGCCTCTTCACACTTTTCTCTCAGTCCGTTGCAATCTATTTCTCCGTGTCCGTAGAGGGAAGATACGAGTATTGCATCAGCATTTGTCTCTATGGCTGCTTCGATATACTCTTCTTGAGATACCATTACACCAAGATTGATGACTTTGTAGCCGGACTGTTCCAGCGCAAAAGCGATGATTTTGTTACCTACGGCATGCGCATCGGCTCCGATTACACCGGTAACAACGGTTTTTCCGTTCATTTTTTCAGTAAGTATGTTTTTAAGTTGAGGGTTGAAAGGATGCCTAAGACATCACGACACAAAGGTATGGATAATAAATGAAAATACTCTCTATATGTAGACTAAATCTTACACCCCCTCGTAAGATGATATAACCGATGTCACACATATATCTATATAGTGACATCTATGATGTTTGGGCCTTAGAGAGCTTAGCTATCGTGGATGTTATAGGAGTCGGATGTCGAGTGCCGTGAGTTTGCGTGAGAGGAGGTAAATGGTCACACACAGGGTAAGCACCTCCGCAATGGGAATGGAAAGCCATAGACCTGCGTCTCCAAACAGAAGCGGTAGGGTAAGCATCCCTGTCACCAGAAATACTAGTCCTCTGAGCATCGCAATGATGATGGAACCGATAGCGTTGCCTATCGCAGTGAAGAAGCTGGTGATAAATATATTGAAGCCATTGAGCAAAAATACGAAAGCATATATCTTCAATCCTTGAGAGGCGAGAGCATATATATTGGAAGTATTATCCTTAAGAAAGATTCCGAGGAAGAGGTCTCCCCAAAGCATCAGTATCGCAAATACGGTGATACCTATCAAGGTATTGACACTCAGAGCGGTCCGTATGATAGATCGCATACGGGACTTCTCATTGGCTCCGTATACAAAACTCATTACGGGAATCAAACCGTCCGAAATCCCGAGGAAGAGCAATATACCGACAAAGTTCAGATAATTGATTGTCGTATATGCCGAGACTCCATCTGCCCCCAGCCGCTGTACGACGATCAGATTGATGATCAGCATACTCAACCCCGAAGCCAGCTCACTCACCCCTTCCGATGCTCCGTTGAACATGGCTCTCGTTAGGAGCTTGAAGTCGAACTTTCCCCGAAGCATCGAGATCTCTCCTCGTGATGAGAATGTAACTGTTCCGGAAGCTATCAGTGCGCACGTAAAGGCAATCCCGGTAGAGAGAGCTGTCCCGAATGTCCCCATTTCGAGATAGATGACAAAGTAGACCCCCAATACTATATTGAGCAGTACGGCACCTCCCATCACTAATGTGGAGAAGAGGGGACGTCCCATGGATTTGAGCATCAGGTCGGAGTAGAATGAGAGGGATATCGGAAGTATGAATGGAGCAAACCCTCTCATATACTCCAAGGCATAAGGTGCAAGAAGGTCGTCGGCCCCCATCAGTCGCACGGCATCCTCGGCAAAGTAAGTCAAGACAAGAGATACGGGGATCGACAGCATCACAAGTGCCCAAAACCCGGTCGTCATTGCGGTCTGAGACTTGAGTATATCGCCTCCTCCGAAGCCGTGACCTATGAGTGTCTGGCATCCTATCCCCACAGTAAGAGACAAGACCATAAGCAGACTGAAAAGCGGAGCCACAATGTTGGTGCCCCCCAATGCATACTCACTGATATAGTTCCCGGCGATATAGCCGTCCACCACCGACTGGAGCCCGAAGAATATCATCGTCACCACACTCGGCAGCGCATACTTTCTGAACAAGCCTCCCATAGGAGCCTTGAGTATAAATGTCTCTTGATTGGTCATTGTATCGTTATGTCTCTGTCTAACACATACGTCTACCTATATGTTCACCAGGAGGGCTCTATTGCTTCGTACAGTCCTCGGAGCGGACGACACGGGATGGATACTTTACGACAACAGGGTGAGAAGTCATTTATATCGGGAAGTCCTCTTATGATCAGGGGCTGAAAGGTAGTTTTCAGGAGCCGAGAACCAATAATCAAGGGCTGAAAACTGATGTTCAGCCCCTGATTACAAATCCCGATACAGGAAGTGACAAGTAGTTTACGGTATGTAACCGACTTTTTATACTGAGAGAGTATCAAAGGGCAATATAGGGTGCTCCATCGGATTTGATTATGTTGGGAGATATTGTTACTTTTACGACTGCTAACCATATAAACATTCAAATCAAATAAACTATTCCTATGTCTAAAATCAACGATTACGTATCTCAAAACAAAGAGAGATTTATGGAAGAACTCTTCTCTCTCATCCGTATCCCATCCGTATCCGCAAAGTCCGAACACAAGGCCGATATGGTAAGATGCGCCAATAGATGGGCAGAGATACTTACTTCGAGCGGACTTGAAAATGCCGAAGTGATGACGACAGATGGCAATCCCGTCGTGTATGCTGATAAGATCATATCCCCCGAATACCCTACAATCCTCGTATATGGTCACTATGATGTGATGCCCGAGGAGCCGGTAGAGCTATGGAAATCCCCGGCATTTGCTCCCGAGATACGTGACGGGCATATCTGGGCTCGCGGGGCCGATGACGATAAGGGGCAGTCGATGATACAGGTGAAGGGGTTCGAGACTGCCAATAAGCTAGGACTCGTGAAGTGCAACGTGAAGGTAATCCTCGAGGGCGAAGAGGAGGTAGGTTCTCCGTCGCTCGCACCGTTCTGCGAAAAGTACAAAGAGAAGCTCAAGGCTGACCTCATACTCGTGAGCGATACAGGTATGCTTGCCAAGGATATCCCCTCGATCACTACCGGACTTCGTGGGCTTGCGTACTGGGAAATAGAGGTGACCGGCCCCAATCGTGACCTACACTCCGGTCACTATGGTGGTGCAGTGGCCAATCCGATCAACGAGCTCTGCGTGCTGATGTCCAAGATGATCGATGAGAATGGTAAGATCACCATACCGGAGTTTTACGACGATGTCCTCGATATATCGCCTGCCGAAAGAGAGATGATAGCAGCCGCACCATTCAATGAAGAGGAATACAAGAAGGCGATAGACGTAGATGCTCTCAAAGGAGAGGCAGGGTTTCACACCCTTGAGCGCAACAGCTGCCGCCCGTCATTCGACATCTGTGGTATCTGGGGCGGTTATACGGGCGAAGGGGCCAAGACCGTCCTCCCATCGAAAGCGTATGCGAAGGTATCTACTCGCCTTGTTGCCAACCAAGACTACAAAAAGATCTCTAAGGACTTCGTGAAGTACGTCGAAGAGATTGCGCCTGATTATATCCGCGTAAAGGTAACTCCGCTCCACGGTGGCGAGGCTTACCTCTGCCCGATAGATATGCCTGCGTACAAAGTAGCGGAAGAGGCATATGAAGCAACCTTCGGGAAGCGTCCGCTTGGCCTGCGTACAGGAGGTAGCATACCCATCATTGCAACCTTCGAACGCATACTCGGGATCAAGACCATCCTTATGGGCTTCGGACTCGAATCGGATGCGATCCACTCTCCTAACGAAAACTACCCCGTAGATTTATTCTACAAAGGGATAGAGACTGTAGCAACTTTCTACTCTAAGTTCGGACACGAGTAATACGGGTCTGGGGACTTTATTTTGTTACAACTAAATCAGTGAAGGATCGAGGTAAGTGTGATGACACAATATGCGCGCACCCTCGATCCTTCTTTTATCGAAACAATGAGTTTGATAATTAAGAATGCACTGACAGCCGACGGGACTCGTACCGATATCTTGATAGAATCCGACAAGATAACGGCCCTAGGGTGTGTAGATACTTCTCTCCATCCTGACGCAGAGATAATCGATGCCTCCACCATGGCTGTCGTACCAGGCTTTATCAACTGTCACACCCATGCCGCGATGACACTCTTTCGCGGCTACGGAGATGACCGTGACTTGATGGACTGGCTTGAGAATATGATCTGGCCCGTTGAGGAACATATCACCAAGGAGGAGATATACTGGGGCTCGCGCCTTGCCTGCCTTGAGATGATCAAGAGCGGTACGACCGCCTTCCTCGATATGTACGCCATGCCGGAAGCTACGGCAGAGGCCGTGATCGACAGCGGTATCCGTGCCGTACTTTCCTACACAATGTTCGATAGATGGGAGGATAAGCGTGCCAAGTTGGATAGAGAAAGGTGTAAGTACTACTATGATCTCTTTGCAAAGATGCCGGACAGAGTGCAGTTTGCTGTCGGTCCTCACGCCATCTATACCGTGTCCGGCCCACAATTACAGTATGCAAGTAAGTTTGCAGAAGAGCATGATTGCATCGTAAACCTCCATCTCTCCGAAACATATACCGAGTGGCAGGACTGCGTACGTCGGTTCGGCAAGACACCGGTAAGATACCTCAAAGAGCTCGGGATACTATCTCCTCGTCTCGTGCTCGCGCACTCTCTGTGGATGGATAGTGACGAACTGAAGATACTTGCCGACTATGGATGCTCGACTGTCCATAACCCGGCATCCAACATGAAGCTGGCTTCGGGCTATCATTTCAGGTATCATGAGATGAAAGACCTGGGGATCAAGGTAGGACTCGGTACCGACGGCTGCTCTTCAAGCAATAATCTCGATATGATTGTAGCCATGAAGCTAGCATCATTTATGGGAAAAGCGTGGAGACATGACCCTAAAGCCATGCCTGCCCATATGATCTTTGACACTGCGACTAAGGATGGTGCAGAGATCTTAAGGATAGATGCCGGGCGCATCGAGGTGGGTGCTCTTGCCGGCTTATGCCTCATCGACCTTACCCTTCCCGAGATGACTCCTCTGCACAACCTGACATCCAACATCGTCTATGCCGCTGCCGGCAACTGTGTTGATACGGTCATTATTGACGGAAAAGTGCTTATGCGTCACAGAGAGATAGAAGGAGAGGCAGAGATACGTAGGGAAGTCATCCGAGCGACACAGGACCTCTTCCACAGAAGTGGCAGATCTATTATAAATCAATAACGGAGTTGAAATAATTATGGTTCCATTTGAACACTACAAAGAAGCCGCAGACTACCTTCGCCCATTTATACCGACAGAGGTGAAGTGCGCCATAACTCTTGGCAGCGGTCTCGGAGAATTGGGAAATAACATCGTAGCTTCGCACGTTATTCCCTATACAGACATCCCATACTTCCCCAAGTCCACCGCGCTCGGTCACAAGGGAAATCTGATCATCGGTACGTTGGAGGGCAGCCCTGTGATAGCCATGCAGGGACGTTTTCACTACTACGAAGGATATACGATGGAGCAGGTTACGTTCCATGTCAGGGTCTTCAAGCTGCTCGGTATCGAGTACCTCTTTGTTTCCAATGCGGCAGGAGGAGTGACACGTGGATATAGAGTAGGGGATCTGATGATTATCGGCGATCACATCAACCTATTACCCAATCCGCTTATAGGGCCAAATATGCCGGAGTTTGGCGTCAGGTTCAGCGATATGACACGTGCCTACGACAGAGAGCTCATCAAAAGAGCCGAACATCTCGGCAAGGAGCTCGACATCCCAATGCACAAAGGTGTGTACGTCGGCTGGACAGGGCCATCATACGAAACGCCTGCGGAGTACAAGTTTCTCAATATCATCGGTGGGGATGCCATAGGGATGAGTACAGTCCCTGAGGTAATAGTGGCTCGCCATTGCGATATCAAGGTCTTTGGGATGAGCGTGATTACGAACGAAGGGTACCATTTCGACGACGACTTTGTCAATGACGGTGATGACGTCATCCGCCAAGCCAACGCTGCGGCAGGGCGAATGGGGAAAGTCTTTGTACATCTCATCAAATCCCTTTACTGAGCGAACTATAACCTATGAAACGACATACACTCGTGAAGCCGGTATTCATGCTTTCGTGCGTACTGGCTCTGTCTCTCGGTGCTTGCTCGACACATAGAGAGAATCTCTACTCTTGGTACGACTACGAATCCGTTATGATCGAAAGAATGAGCGGAGAAAATACCAAAACACAGAAACAAATCAGAAAGTACAGAGAGATTATCGAGCAGCAGAAAGCCTTTAGAAAGACTCCGCCCCCCGGGGTATTCCTTGAGTACGGATACCTGCTTATCGAGGATGGACAGGTAGACGAAGGGCTTCGGATGATGAAGATTGAAATCTCTCTATACCCTGAGTGTGCAAAGTTCGTGGCACCCATCATTCAACGTTTTGAGAAATGAACGCGAATAAGTCTATCATCCAATGTGCTACGGTAGTGATCTTGCTATTGAGCTTATTGGGTTGCAGTCCGTCATTGATTCGTCATCGTACTCCGCCGAGTCGGTTCGAGACGATACGGAACGAGAAACCTCGTTCGATCCTTTTGCTTCCTCCGATTGGCAACAACCTGAAGGAGAAGGATCGGGACTTCATCTCTACGCACTTCAGTATGATACTATCGGAGAAAGGTTACTATGTCATTTCCCCGGCAATGGCGAAAAGGGAGATGAGCAGTCTCGATGCCGCAGACCCCGAGTGGTATATCGATAACTCTGCCCGACCGCTCTATCCCAAGTATGGAGTAGATGCCGTCATGGTCATCAGAGTGAGGGATTGGAGTACAATGCCGATATTAGCTTCACGTCGATTCGAAGTCTCTTGTCTACTCAAGTCTATCCATAGCGATGAAGTACTGTATGAAAGTACGATCGCAAACTATGAAACCAATCTCTCTGGGGATTACAGTGAGCCGGCTTTTGCAGTCATATCCGACCTGCTCTACTACCTCCTCACCTCCAAGAGGTCGGTGGCACGCGAGGGAATGCGTATGCTGATCAGCGAGCTTCCCGATGGGCCATACGCTCCGAACTATACCTACTGATGACTTTGTATATATGCTAAAGCGGCTGCGTCGTAATTCAACTCACGACGCAGCCGCTTTAGCGTTGTACCGTTCCTTATCTCGTGTAGTAGGACTCTCTGGTCCAAAAAGCTTCAGAAGTGCTTATAAACTTTGGGATAATGGGAGGCGGACTAACGATCAGGAGCGGAAAACCAATCTTCTGCTCCTGATTGTTAGTTTTCCGCCCCGGAAAATTACTTTTCAGCCGCTGAACATAACTCTAGATGCGGTAAAGGGGAAGTTCAGGTTACGGCAAATCTCCTATCGTAAGTGAATGTAGAGGAAGCATGGCATTGATGAGATGAAGGCATCGTGCACTCCTCAGGTCTTCGAGAGTCAGATCTGCTTCTCTCAGCATCCCACAGTCTATATAGTACTGTCGCCGTGTGCCGTAGAGTAGGGGCGCACGTGGCGTGAAGAGTCCCCTGTCGTTCTCTATGGCGATATTGGTAAATGTGGTATCGGTAACCAATCCGTCACGGACAAAGATAGCTTCGTGTCCCGCGGGTAATCCCTTAGAGATTTCACCAAAGTAGGAGCGGTCACACCACTTGTATCGGTAACTAAAGCCCTCCGGAAGCTCTATCGGTACAAGAGCAGTTATATCTCTCCTGGCATAGGATACGGATCTTACGGCAACGATATTCGTCCTGTATGTAAGAGTGCACCGTACCTGCTCGGTATCGCATAGGTTGCAGTCCGAGAGAGAAGTGCAGATAGCAGCCTCGACCATGGATAGAGTAGGGGGGACGAAGCCAAGATCAGCACCACTCTGCTGCATACGTGCGTTGTGTAGATTGAGGCGTGAGGGGACTCCCTTTAGGACCTCTATGGTTTCGATCAATAGTGCGTCCATAGGCTTATCTCGTAGGGATATAGACTTTCTGGATTACTTCTGCATACTCATCCATAGGATTACTATTGATCGTAATACCTCCTCCACTGCGGAATACCTTGCTACCCCCTTGCCGCTCCTCGATGTATCGTATCAAGACCCCGGTATCGAGGGTACTGCCATCGAAATATCCGACAATGCCGGTATAGTATCCTCGCTCGGTAGTCTCGGCACGACGGATAAGATCTACCGTGGCAGCCTTGGGCGCACCGCATATCGACCCGGCAGGGAGTAGGACATCGATGACATCTCCAAGGCAATCGAGGTAGTGGTCGGGGAGATCTCCCACGACTTTTGAACTGACTTGCAGGATGCTCTTACCCTCTGCGACCTTCACTTCGTCTATGTATCGGAAAGACTCGACACGTACCTGTTGAGCCACGATATTGAGATCGTTGCGTATTAAGTCCACGATCGTACAGTGCTCTGATGTCTCCTTGTAGTCGTTTAGTATAGTCTCGGAGGCATCGGGTAGGGAGGCATCTATCGTCCCTTTCATAGGATGTGATGAGATCTGCCCCTTATTGTCGATGGTGATAAAGATCTCGGGGGAGAAGCAAATGAACCGTCCCGGGACGAGTACCTTATATCGTGCTTCTGTCATCTCGAAAATCTCGTCGAGAGACGCGTCAATGTCGATGTCTGTCGGTACAGTCAGGTTGCACAGGAACGAGTCTCCTCGCTTCAAGCCCCCCAATACGACCTCATACTTCTCTCTGTATTCATCGTATCCCAATGGGTGTCGAGTGAGGGATAGAGGGCGCCAAGTGTGCTCAGAGTATGCATTTGTCTCGCCATTGATGCAGAAGCGGATATGCTTCTGGTCGAGCGGAGAGGGGATAAAATATCCATGCTCTTTGGCAAAGTCCACGATGAATAAGAATGGCTCCCGGCGATGCGCATACTCATTAACGGACCTGATGACGGCTTTATATGATTGTTCGTGAGGAAACTCCATATTATATCATTGCTATTTACAAACAAAGGTAGTCACTAATAATGAGAGGAATTGCCCACGGTGTACGAAAATAGCAGTAAATTTGGGCACAAAATGGTTCCCCTCGACAGAATGAAACGAATACTCATAGTCAATCACCACGACTCGTTTGTGCACAATCTCGTACAGATCATACGAGAGATGCCCACGACTTCACATACTTTCGTGAATACCGAAGAGCTAAGCGGCCATGAAGAAGAGCTATTGAGGTCTCACGAATATATCCTTCTATCTCCGGGGCCTGGGCATCCTGAAGAGTTCCCCAACCTGCTTCCTCTGATACGAGACTATGCTCACTCTCACTCGATTATGGGAGTGTGTCTCGGGATGCAAGCGATAGCGTTGGCGTTTGGAGCGGAACTTGTATGCCTGCCTGCCCCTAAGCATGGGCATAAAGGGACGTTACGCATTGCCGAACCCGTCGGCGACTTGTTCAGGGGGCTATCGGACTCGCAACCGATCAACATAGGGAGGTACCATTCGTGGGTCGTACGTGAGGAGTCTCTCCCTCGTACATTGCGTATAGATGCTTACGATGAAGATGGCAACGTTGCCGCAATCTCGCATACCGAGTACCGGGTCTGTGGTGTACAGTTTCACCCTGAATCAATCATGACTCCGTATGGTAGACAGATGATCGACAACTGGTTGAAGTGACCGGATGCACAAAATAATAAAAGCCGGAGCGTACATCACTCCGGCTTTTCACCTTATATTATTGTCATCATCAAGTAGGGGAGTATGCTTGCAGTCTCTCCTGAGCATCTCTATACTCGGTGATCATATTCTGTACAATCTCGGCTGCAGGGAGGATCCGGTTTATGGTCGCACTTGCCTGGCCGATCTCCAGCTCGCCCTCGACCAAATCGCCCTCGAATATACCTTTCTTGCTGCGTCCACGCCCAAGGAGGGTCCGCAATTCTTCGGCAGATGCACCACGATCTTCGGCTTCCTGCACTGCTGCCATGAACTCATTCTTAAGCAATCGAGTAGGAGAGACCTTCTTCAGAAGCAGTTTTGTGTCTCCCTCTTCCAGAGAGATACAACGCTCCTTAAAGCTCTGGTGTGCAGAACTTTCGACACTTAATGCAAAGGCTGTGCCCACTTGTACGCCTTCGGCTCCCAAAGCCATTGCCGCCAACATCGTTCGTCCCGATGAGATCCCCCCGGCAGCAATGACAGGAATATCCACTGCGTCCACGACCGCAGGGATAAGGCACAACGTAGTTGTCTCCTCACGACCGTTGTGACCTCCGGCTTCAAAGCCCTCTGCTACAACAGCATCGACTCCTGCATCCTGGCTCTTAAGTGCAAACTTACTGCTACTCACGACGTGAACAACCTTGATCCCTTCATTTTTTAGTAGGTTGGTCCATGTCTTAGGACTACCAGCGGAGGTAAAGACAATGGGGACGTGTTCATCTATGATTATCTTCATCACAGCATCGATATCGGGATACATCAATGGGACATTCACTCCGAATGGTTTATTTGTCGCACTCTTTACTTTACGGATATGGCTCTGAAGGGTCTCAGGGTACATAGACCCCGCACCAAGAAGCCCCAAGCCTCCTGCATTCGATACGGCTGTCACCAGTTCGTGTCCGCTACACCAAACCATCCCTCCCGATATGATCGGGTACTTTATCCCAAGAAGTTCTACTATACGATAGCTCATGATTTCTTGATTGTATGTACTATATCTACTTATTGCTCTGTCGCCCTTCAAACTTTTCTATCACGTTTGCACAGACAGAGGCAAAACTCTTAATGACAAAGATACTTATATTTTCCCGCATCATTAGGTTCCCTCCGTATCCTTTTCATGTCTTCACTCACCTACTTAACATAAGGGTGATTATAAATAATCGTATCTTAAAACGAAAGGAAAGGGAGAAGCCGATAGAAATGCAGCATTCCGATTGCGGTTTGTAGAGATTCAATGTGCCTCGGGGACGAAAACTTGGAATGTGTTGTCCTTATAATATACAATAATCTTCTCAACTGACTTCTCTGCGACTATCGCGTTCTCCACAAGGCTATGAACGTCTTTCTTAGCAGTATCAGCGATCGTCTCCTTTGCAGTCCCCAAATGTCTGTATCCATCGACCGATTGCTCCGCAGTCTCATTAAACAGAGATACACGGTGCTTTTTAGCTTGCTGTTCTCTATACTCTTCCTTAACCATCGGAGGCTCTCCGCTTATGAGCCAGTCATATCTGTAATGAGGAAACCTCTCAATTATCTTCTGAAGGACAGCAGCGCTCGGTTGGTTGCGTCCCGTAAGCACATGACTCAGGGTAGATTTATTGATGTTGGCAAGCTCCGCAAAGGTTGCCTGATTTAGATTTTCGTGTTCTATAATCTCCTTTATCCGTTGTACAATTCCGTCCACTGCAGCATCAATCTATTATTGTGAATACTTCTTCGACATCAATGGTATAATTGTATATCTATACAGAGATATACACATACACAAATATATGAATAATAATTCACTCAAATACACTTGAAAAACTAACTATGCATCAAACCTCAGAAACATCGGTAGGATAACACAATAATCTATATAGATATTTATTGTAAAAATCATATATACAACAATATACGACATTTACAAACCAGTCATGCAGCCATAACCACATAGTCCTGAAATGAAGCCGCCACACTCGTCCTATATTCCATAAAGATAAACGCGTTTTTATAATTGGAAATTAATGAATTAGCCATATATAATAAGGTCAACTCAAGTCGACATAACATATTAAACAGTAATGTCTGACGGCAAGATTTAGTAGCAAGGAAAATTTACATACGATATACGATGGATAGCTATCGCATATACATATATAGGAGCCTATCAGTTCACATGACATATATACATATATGATGCAAGCTTTCGCATATATAAATGTATACTTTTGGGCAACTCCCCCACTCTACTGCTTTCCATTTCGATTTATCGCAGCTATTTATTACTTTCGATGTGCGGCATTCTATCCTACTCTTTACGAGTGCTTAGTGTTTCTGACGTACAGATGCTCTAGACGGTGTATGGTAAAGCTCAATGTATGTCACTCCCAATTTCCCACTTGCACACAACGAGAAATAGCAGAAATACCGTAAGAAAGTCTGTCTCTATCGAATCTGAAGTGATTTTCCATCCCTGAAGACTAATTTTCCGCTGCTGAAAACTAATAATCAGGGGCTGAAAAGCAGTCTTCAGGAGCGGGAAATAACTTTGTATCCTATTATCAGCAAGTTTGTATCCGATACTGAGGACTTTTATAGCGGAGTTTTACCTTTTCTTTCCCAACAAGACGACAAAAAGGGCTGCGTCAAAACTCTGACACAGCCCTTTACTTTGTTTATTTACTCCAGAAAAGTAAATCCTTACCCTACCGTACAGCAGGAAAGCGATGCAATAAGATTGCGATCCCCGAAGCCGTTGTCAATTCGGCTTACATTGATCCAAAACTTATTCTCATTCAGGTACTCCAACGGGAATGCCGCCTTCGAGCGTGGATATGTATGCTTCCATTCATCGGCAACTACTTCATATTGTGGGTGAGGAGCGTTCTTAAGTACGTTATCTTCCCGATCTTGCGTGCCATCTATTACCTCCTGGATCTCCTTGCGTATGGTTGTCATCACTTCGATAAACCTATCCAGCTCTGCAAGACTCTCACTTTCGGTGGGCTCAATCATCAATGTACCATGTACCGGGAACGATAATGTAGGAGCATGATAGCCGAAGTCCATCAATCTCTTCGCAATATCGCTTTCGTCAATACCGCTTGCTTCCTTGAGCTTACGGCACTCCAGAATCAACTCATGCCCTACTCGACCTTGTGTACCGGTATATACGACACCGTACTCTTTCGCCAAGTATGCTGCCATATAGTTGGCATTGAGGATAGCGATAGAGGTTGCACGCTTGAGCCCTTCGGCACCCAACAAACGGATATACGCATAGGTGATACCGAAGATAACGGCACTACCAAACGGAGCAGCGGATACAGGGATACAACCCTTACCATAAGCGAGGGAGTGTGATGGTATGAACTCTTCAAGATGCTTTGCTACACAGATCGGACCTACGCCGGGCCCTCCACCACCATGTGGGATAGCGAATGTCTTGTGAAGGTTGAGGTGGCACACATCTGCCCCGATGTATCCGGGATTGGTATGCCCTACCTGTGCATTCATATTGGCACCGTCCATATAGACTTGCCCGCCACAGTCGTGTACAATACGGCAAAGCTCGCGGATCTCAGGCTCAAAAATACCGTGCGTAGATGGGTAAGTGATCATGGTACCTGCGAGGTGTTCGCGGTGCTCTTCCGCTTTCTTTCGGAAGTCTTCCACGTCGATGTTACCGTTTTCATCACAGTTGGTAGTCACCGTCTTGTAACCACATTGTACGGCACTTGCAGGGTTTGTACCATGTGCTGACGATGGGAGCAGGATTATATCGCGATGTCCCTGTCCATTTGCCTTATGGTACTCCATGATCGCTCTCAGACCTGCATACTCGCCTGCCGCACCGGAGTTGGGCATAAGACAGACTCCGGGCAAGCCCGTAATCTCACCAAGCAATGTCTTCAATCCGTCAAGCATCTCGATATATCCCTCTGTCTGGTCTTCCGGAGCGTATGGGTGTATGAGTGCAAACTGGGGATTGCTGAGGATGAAAAGCTCAGAAGCTGCATTCAACTTCATAGTACAAGATCCGAGAGATATCATAGAGTGAGCAAGAGAGATATCCTTTCGCTCCAGTCTCTTGATATACCTCATGAGCTCGGTTTCGGTATGATACTTGTTGAAGACTTCATAAGTCAAGAAGTCAGATGCACGACGGAACTTTTCACTTACGCCTTCCCATACTTCAGGGATATCTACCGTCGGGACAGTATCTATGCCTTTACCTTGAGCAAAGATGTAGAGCAATGTACCCAAGTCCGTCTCTTGTGTCGTCTCATCAAGGCTTATACCTATCGAGCCATCCTTAAAGTAACGGAGATTGACGCGGCAGTCGAGAGCTGTCGTCTTGATTGCCGCAAGCTCGTTTTCGTTCACTTCTGTGATGTGGAGCGTATCGAAGTACTCTTTATTAGCTTGCTTGTAGCCCATCTCTGCCAGTTTTTCGGACAAGAGGTGTGCATAAGTGTGTATGCGACCTGCAATATCTCTCAAGCCCTTAGGTCCATGATATACGGCATACATACCGGCCATCGAAGCAAGGAGTGCCTGAGCTGTACATATATTTGACGTTGCCTTTTCGCGCTTGATATGCTGCTCTCTTGTCTGAAGTGCAAGACGATACGCGGGCTTACCGTAAGTGTCCTTTGAAAGCCCTACGATACGTCCTGGGATCTGACGCTTATAGTCGTCGAGAGCTGCGAGATAACCGGCAGAAGGTCCCCCGAAATACATAGGGATACCAAAGCGTTGTGATGAGCCGAATACGATATCTGCACCCCACTCTCCCGGAGGTGTGAGAAGCACCAATGACAATAAGTCTGCTGCGACAGCGACTTTAATATCTGCGGCTTTTGCTTTCTCTACAAATGCCTTATAGTCGATGATCTCGCCCTTTTCGTTGGGGTACTGGACGACTACCCCGAAGAACTCTTCGCCGAAATCAAACGATGACGCCGGTCC
The DNA here is from genome assembly GCA_041791495.1 of Porphyromonas sp. Classification (GTDB taxonomy): domain Bacteria; phylum Bacteroidota; class Bacteroidia; order Bacteroidales; family Porphyromonadaceae; genus Porphyromonas_A. The sequence continues at coordinate 2,028 of JBHBLB010000054.1, read as the reverse complement.
TACTACAACCTCTACATCCCAGGGCTCGCAACGTGTCATGATAACCTTCAATGTGGATTCAAAGACATCGTCTGCCACAAAGATCTTTGACGCATTCTTCTTCACACGACTACGCACGTTGAGCATCATGGCTACCGCTTCAGCACCAGCAGTGGCCTCGTCGAGTAGCGAACAGTTGGTCAATGGCAAGGCCGTAAGGTCGGTAATAAGCGACTGGAAGTTGAATAGAGCCTCAAGTCTTCCTTGGGATATCTCTGCCTGGTATGGGGTATATGATGTGTACCAAGCCGGATTTTCCAATATATTGCGCTGTATAGGAGCTGGCGTACAGGTATCGTACCATCCCATACCAATGTACGAGGAGTAGACCTTATTCTTGGCACCAAGCTCATTGATGTGCTCAATGAGTTCGCGCTCGGTCATCGGATCGGGCAGATCCAAAGGCTTAGGGAGAAGGATATTGGATGGCATCGTCTGCTTGATGAGTTCATCAATACTCTTGACGCCAATCTTATCCAGCATCACTTTTTCATCATCGGTGCTTATACCGATATGCCTAATCGAGAAATCGTTTGTGTTCATTCTTTAGGTGATTATGGTGAATAATTGAGTTTATAATTATAACTGTCTTAAATATTTGTTCGTTTAGTGTCATGCGAAGTATGGATTACACCGCTTTTCGTCTCCGATCGTTGTTGCCGGACCATGCCCGGAAAGGACAATGACATCATCGGGAAGAGTGAAGAGCGTGCTACGTATCCCTGAGATCATGGTATCATAGTCCCCACCCCACAGGTCCGTGCGCCCGATACCAAGATTGAAGAGAGTGTCACCTGCAAATAGAAGTCGGGACTCTTTGTTGTAGAAAACGACATGACCCGGTGCATGCCCGGGTACAGAAAGAACCTGCAAACGACTCTTGCCAAAACAAATAAAGCCACCTTCAGTACGAAAAGAACTGAAAGTGACTTCTGCTTGTGCCTTATTCGGGATAATACCAAAGAGTCGCAACTGCTCGCTAAGCGAAGGCATCATTTCTATTTCAATGGCTGATGCTTCCGGAGTAAGACCCCAGCGTCTCTGCACAAACTCTGCACCAAAACAATGATCAAAGTGCAAGTGTGTGCATATCAATCGAACAGGCTTTAGTGAGTGTGATGTGATAAAGTGCTCAAGAGCCTCTTCTTCTGCCCGATTGGAGCACCCGGGATCAATGATACAAGTCTCCAGAGTTTCATCCCAAACTATGTAGGTTTGTTCGGCAGTGAGATTGAACGTAAGAGCGTGGTACCTTATCATAATAGTATAATCAAAGTGGAATGTAGATAATCTTCTTCGTCTCAAAGTACGGGTCCTTAAAATAAGTCTGCAGCTCTTCCACCAAAACGATCTTCCTAAACTTATGCAGCTCTGCCTGCAAATCTCCTCCCTTAAGCGCAATCAATCCATTGGGAAGTGCATTGTTGCTTCGCTTGGGATCTACAAGTTTACGAGCGATAACCATCAAGTCCTCGGTGTTCATTGCGGCACGACTGACGACAAAGTCGCACTTCTCCTTAAGAATCTCAGCTCTACTCTGGATACATGTCACGTTCTTCAACCCTATACTTTCTGCTATGGAAGTCGCCACTTTTATCTTCTTTCCAATGCTATCTATGAGAGTGAACTCACACTCAGGGAATAAAATTGCCAACGGGATACCTGGAAATCCCCCTCCCGTCCCTATGTCAAAAATCCGAGTACCGGGCTTGAACAAAATATATCGTGCTATCGCAAGCGAGTGAAGTATGTGATTTGTGGCAATATTGTCGATATCCTTTCGAGAAATAACGTTGATCTTGGCATTCCACTCCCGATACAACTCCGGAAGAGCATCGATACGCTTTATCTGGTCATCAGGCAAATGCTGAAAGTATTTATGGATAATGTCGCAATGAGTTATACTCCCCATAATTCAATCATTCGATAGAATAAATTTATATTCCTCACGTACGTATGGTTCTATTACGTTGTATGGAAGCACAACTT
>JBHBLB010000053.1:0-27098 GCA_041791495.1 Porphyromonas sp. | reverse complement strand
AGACCCAATAAGAAACCCGTCAGCGGCATCGTGTTGCTGACGGGTTTTTCGATATATCCATCCCCATGCTCCGGTATGCCCGACGGGGAGGACTGCTGCCCCCTCCCGATAGGGATACCGTAGGCTCCCGCTCTCCCCCCTCCGGGATATACATATATTTATATGTATGCTTATACAGGTGCGCCGAGATACTTCATAAGGGTTTCGACCTGTCTTGGGGTAAAGCTCCGTTTCCTTGGCTCCCATCCCGATGCTTTCATTGCGTCGGCAAGGGCGGGATATTCTCTTATGTCACGGCGAAGGTTGCGTGATGCCACTTGCGGTACTACGTGCTCGTAGTAGAGGACAGCGATTTCTTTCACGGAACATACGTGAGATTTCAGTGCGTCGATTTCATTCTTTTTCATACGTCTCTATTATCTGATTTCAGGCATTTATGGATCAATAATACTGCAAATATAGTTATGCAATAACGGTTTTGCAATAGGACATTTCAAAATATTCATACATGCCTGACTGTACAATCTGCTATGAGACTTCGTTTTCCCTGAAGCGATCGAGGAGATGTGCGGACGCAGCGAAGAAGGGCACGGCAGGACGATGTCGCCTTGCCGTGCCCTTTCCCGTACCGAGGCGGTACTGTTATTTCTCTTTTGTCGCCAGTGTCTGATCCTTTCCCAGAGTGTGCAGTCGGGAGGGTACGGCTTCGCGGATGATCTCAGCGAGGTGCTGTACCACGCTTTCGCGCATATAGGAGGGAGAGTGTATGAGCATTATGGGGCGGACAGGGCGAGGGATGGCGAAGCGTCTCAGGAGCTCCTTCTGCTGTTTGCTCATCGTCTCCACGGCAAGTTCGGGCACGAATGTGATGCCGCGGCCTTCTTCCACGAGGTGCATATAGGTCTCTATACCATTGAGAACGTAGTTGATGCGGCGTTCGTGTACCTCAGCGAGCGAACAGAAGCGTACGAGCTGGTTGCGAAAGCAGTGTCCTTCGTCGAGAAGCCACAGACGATCGGGGTTGAGCTCCGAGCTGCGGAGGAACTCGGAGGCGAACTGTGGCTCGTTGCGGCTTACATATCCCACAAACTCCTCGTAGTACAGCGTATGGGAGGTATACCGAGACTCCTTCAGGTCTCCCGCAACGATGGCAAGGTCGAGGGAGCCATCGAGAAGGCGAGCTTCGCACTGCGCGGTGGTGAGTTCGAAGAAGCGCACATTCATCTTCTCGGCAATCCTGTCGTGCATACGGATGAGCTTGGGCAGCAGGAACGGAGTGATCGTGGGCAGGATCCCGATATTGATATCCCCTGTACACTCTCCGATCTCCTCGGCAACGATATCTGTGATGCCACGGACACTGATAAGCACTTCGGCTGCATGGTCGGCGACCTTGTCTCCTATCGGAGTGAGTGAGAGGGGATGGGCGGTCCGCTCTATGAGCTTCACGCCCAGTTCGTCCTCAAGTCGGGAGATCATGGCACTGAGTGTGGGCTGTGTCACCCCGCACTCTTCGGCGGCTTTGACGAAGTGTCGGTGCTTGCGGAGGGCAAGCAGGTATTCGAGTTGTTGGATGTTCATAGTCTGATCCGGAAAAGTATTTGCTGCCGTAAATTTATTTATAATATGCGTTGCCACCAAAAACACGGTCCCCCGCCCAGTGCCTCCGGAAGAGAAGTTGTACCCTCCCCACCAAAAGTTGCCGACATCCCGATGTGAAGTGATTTTCAGGGACTGAAAATCAGTTTTCCGCCGCAGAAAAGTAATAACCCGCCCCTGAAAACTACTTTTCCGCCCCCCGAACACAACTCTTCGTCCCGGGATCGCAACTTCGTCTCCCGTACCCTTTCACTTTTCCTTCCCTGCGAATAAATGAGTTGTCGGCATATTTTAGTCGGGATAACACCTACAATAAAAAAGAAATATCGTATATTTGCTTCAATGTCAAGCATCAACGGCGTAAGAGATATACAAGCCGTTCCTGCCGGGTATCACCACATACTTCCCACACTTTGATAAATGCAACAAGAGATTATTACAGTAGCTGTTATTGACTTCGGGACATTTCGAATCAAGGGAGCCCTTGCCGAGAAGTATCCTGACGGTCACTTCGAGATACTCAACTATGCAGACGAGTACTCCGATGGCTGTGTGCATCGGGGCATAGTCTACAATATGGAGATAACCGCCCAGAAAGCTCAGTCGATCATATCCCGACTCGAGAAGCTCAGCGGTAAGAAGATTGCCCGACTATATGTCAATGTGGGCGGACAGTCGCTCCGTACGATCAAGCACATAGAGTCGTTGCCGTTCGACACGCCGCACGAAATCACTGCGGATGACATAGAGAAGCTACTGGCCCAGGTCGCCAACTTCTCCCACGAGAAGTATGAAATGCTATCGGTCGACTCGCCCGAATACTTCGTCAATAGCAATTATACTACTTCGCCCGTCGGGGTGCAGGCACTCAAGATAGACGCAAGGTGCCAGCTCATAGTAGCTCGTCCGCAGATGCGTAGCCACATCGAGAGCGTGGTGTGTAACAAACTTAACCTCGACTTGGCGGGACTGCTCATCGCTCCCCTCGCACTCGGCAAGGCATTTCTCAACGATGACCAGAAGAAACTTGGCTGTGTGCTCATAGACTTTGGCAGTGGGAGTACGACGGTGAGCGTATTCCGCAACGGACTCCTCTCGGGCATACGGGTGATCCCCATCGGGGCTCACAACATCACCAAGGACATCATGGCGATGCACATCACGGAGAGCGAAGCTGAGCGTATCAAATGCTACGAGGGCTCTGCCATAGCTGAAGCCGGCGACAAGAGCATGGTGGAGGTGAATGCTGCCGACAAGCTCTCGACAAAACAGCTCTCGAAGTTTGAAGTGTGCCGATACATCGAAGCCCGTGCCCAGGAACTGATAGACAATATCGACCATGTGATGAAGGAGATGATCCGACGCGAGGATATCGGAGGCGGAGTCATCGTGACTGGAGGTGGGTCTGAGATGAGAGGACTTGTCGAGAAACTCATCGCTACGATCAAGATGCCGGTGGAGTTTGCCTCGGCTCTCATCCCGGAAGATAGGCATAATGCCGCGTACATAACCAATCCCAAGCTGCACCTCCTCTATGCGATGGTGTACCATGCTTCGCAAGAGTGTACGGCGCAGCCGGTAGTGTCTCGCCCCGTCGAACCGGTCGTATCCCAGGAACATACCGCACATGAGGATACGGAGGATAGATACCCTGAGGAGGAGCTCCTTAAAGAGATGCCGACCCGTCAGGAACGCCTGTTCGTCGATGACGAAATACCGGTGGAGAAGGTAAAGAAAACACCCAAGAACAACCCCGAAGTGATCGAAAGAGGGAAGGGCAAGAAGTCAGGGAAGAGCTCCGGCTTCCTCCAGAACTTAATGAAGAATCTATTCCCCAACGATGAGGACGAAGACTTGTAATCATGGAAGATAAACTACTACATATCAACAATAAGGCAGAGGTCAATACGTCTATCATCAAGGTCATAGGCGTAGGGGGCGGCGGAGGGAATGCCGTCAATCATATGTTCGGTCAGAACATAAGGGACGTGAGCTTCCTACTCTGTAACACAGATCGCCAGCACCTTCGCAAAAGCGATATACCTACTACCCTCTGTATCGGCGAGAAGATCACAAAGGGACTTGGGGCAGGAAATCGTCCGGAAAGGGCAAGAGAAGCTGCCGAGGAGAGCAAGGAGGATATACGTCGTGCCCTCTCGGATGAGACCCGTATGGTCTTCATCACAGCCGGGATGGGAGGGGGGACCGGTACGGGTGCCGCTCCTGTCATAGCGCGTATAGCAAAGGAGATGGGTATCCTCACGGTGGGGATAGTGACCATTCCGTTCATCTTCGAGGGACAAAAGAAGATCTTGCAAGCCATCGCCGGGGTAGAGGAGATGAGTCGTAACGTAGATGCCCTCCTCGTCATTAACAACGAACTCCTAAGGAAAGTGTACCCGGATCTCAAGGTATCGGACGCTTTCAGCCGCGCTGACGAAACTCTGACCACGGCGGCACGATCTATCTCCGAACTTGTCACGGACGAGGGAATAATAAATGTGGACTTCGCCGACGTCTCTACGACCCTCTCCAACGGAGGATTGGCAATCATCAGTCGCGGCTTCGGGCAAGGAGCCAATAGCGTACGTGATGCGATCAAGGATGCTCTCGAGTCTCCTCTCGTAAATACCACGAACTTCCAAAAGGCTTCACGGGTACTCCTCTATATCACTTACAGTGAAAAGTCCCAACCGGATGCACAGGTCTTCGATCACCTTAATAGTTTCATGTCCGGGATACTCGGAGACTATGACCTCATCTGGGGATGCGGAAAGGATGAGTCCCTGGGCGACAAGGTGAGGGTGACGATACTTGCATCCGGCTTCGATGTGCAGAATGCGATCACGGATGAGACAGTGTTGCAGAAGATTAAGGAGTATTATGGAGATGTTACCGAAGGCGACACTACTTTCCGTAACGAAACATCGGTCATCTTCAGCGAAGAGGAGCTGGACGATGATAACTTCATCTCCCTCGTTACCGATACCCCGACACTTAAGCGTCCGTCATCCATCGTCGATAGGTACCGTGCCGCAGGTCGTGCTTCGACAAGTGTCCGAGCGACTTCGCCGGAGAGCTTGTCTGCCAAGCCCGAGGATCTCGAAGTGCGGAATACAGAGCCTCTGACAGACCATCGTGATGAGGAGGATGAGAGTTCGGAAGTGGATGATGAACTGATCATCTTCGGCAACAGATAATATTACCTTTCCAACTTTAAGATAATCACAACTATGCTTGTAGAAAAGATAAACGAAGAGATAAAGAGAGCGATGCTTGCCCGCGAGAAAGTCCTACTCGATGCCCTCAGAGCCGTAAAGAAGGAGTTTCTCGAAGCAATGACAGCCAAAGGTGGAAGCCACGAACTCGAAGACGATAAGGCACTACAGATCATATCAAAGCTGGTAAAGCAGCGTGAAGAGAGTGCTAAAATATATCGGGATCAGGCGCGACCCGACCTAGCAGAGGTGGAAGAGGCGCAAGCCGAAGCCCTCAAAGCCTACCTCCCAAAGCAGTTGTCCGAAGAGGAGATACGCGCAGAGGTCAAAGCCATCATCGATACCCTCGGTGTTACGGATATGAAAGGGATGGGGCGAGTGATGGGTCAAGCAACCAAACAACTTAGCGGTCGTGCAGACGGAAAAGTGGTCGCAGATATTGTGAAAGCGCTTCTCTCCGACTAACCTCCCGGTAAGGATCAACATCAAAAAGAGTCAGGGGTATGGACCCTCTCGGCAAAGAGAGATGCCATATCCCTGATTTTTATTGAGATACAAAGGTTTTTATGTACCTTTGTACGATAATATCCAGATGAGATTTATACAAGATCAATTATTAAGTATTTATGATGAATGTAATCACTAAAGCCATCCGCCTTGCCGATGGTCGTGAGATCACGATCGAGACAGGCAAACTCGCCAAGCAAGCTGATGGTTCCGTAACGGTTCGCATGGGCAACACCGTTTTGTTGGCAACCGTTTGTGCTGCTAAAGATGCCAATCCGGGCGTCGATTTTATGCCTCTTCAGGTAGAATATAAGGAGAAGTTCTCCGCTATTGGACGCTTTCCCGGCGGGTTTACTCGCCGTGAAGGTAGAGCCTCAGACTATGAGATCCTCACCTGCCGCCTAGTCGACAGAGCACTGCGTCCGCTCTTTCCCGACGATTATCACGCCGAAGTATTTGTAAACATCATACTCTTCTCTGCAGATGGCGAGGATATGCCCGACGCTCTTGCTGGACTTGCTGCATCTGCTGCCCTTGCCGTTTCCGACATCCCATTCAATGGTCCTATTTCCGAAGTACGTGTGGCTCGTGTAGATGGTAGCTTCATTGTCAATCCGACTTTCGCTCAGCTTGCCAAAGCTGATATGGATATCATGGTCGGTGCTACGATCGACAACATCATGATGGTAGAAGGAGAGATGGACGAAGTACAGGAGTCCGACCTCCTCAATGCTATCAAAGTGGCTCACGAAGCGATTAAGGATCAGTGCCGTGTGCAGCTTGAGCTTCAAGAAGCCGTAGGAAAGAGTGTGAAGCGTACCTACTGCCACGAGGAGAATGACGATGAACTTCGTGCAGATGTCCGTGCAAAGTGCTACGACAAGGCGTTCCGAGTGGCAATGTCTGGTACAGATAAGCATGCAAGAGCCGAAGCTTTCGAAGCAATAATTGAAGAATATAAAGCCGGTTATACCGAAGAGGAGCTCGATGCAAAGGAAGGTATGATCGCTCGTTACTACCACGATGTGGAAAAGGAAGCGATGCGTCGTGCTATCCTTGACCATGGGAAGCGTCTCGATGGTCGTGACACCCGCACCATTCGTCCTATATGGACAGAGGTGGACTGCCTGCCCGGCCCTCACGGAGCATCTATATTTACCCGTGGCGAGACCCAATCTCTGACTACCGTGACCCTGGGAACGAAGTCTGACGAAAAGCTTGTGGACGATGTGCTTAACTATGGTAAGGAGCGTTTCCTCCTGCACTACAACTTCCCTCCTTTCTCTACGGGCGAAGCAAAGCCCCAGAGAGGTGTAGGTCGTCGCGAGATCGGGCACGGAAATCTTGCACACCGTGCGCTTAAGAGAATGCTTCCGAAGGATTACCCTTACGTAGTACGTGTCATCAGTGATATCCTTGAGTCGAACGGTTCATCGTCTATGGCTACAGTCTGTGCCGGGACCCTTGCTCTTATGGATGCCGGTGTCCCCATCAGGAAGCCGGTGAGCGGTATCGCTATGGGCCTTATCTCTGAGAACAAAGGTACTAACTACGCCATCCTTTCTGATATTCTCGGTGACGAAGATCACCTAGGAGATATGGACTTCAAGGTAACGGGGACCAAGGATGGTATCACTGCTACTCAGATGGATATCAAGGTCGATGGTCTCTCGTACGAGATCCTCGAGAATGCTCTTGCGCAAGCGAAGGAAGGTCGTATGCACATCCTCGGCAAGCTCACCGAGTGTATCGCTGAGCCTCGTCCGGATCTCAAGCCTCATGCTCCACGCATTGAGTCGCTCACCATCCCGAAAGAATTTATCGGTGCCGTGATAGGCCCGGGTGGAAAGATCATACAAAGTATGCAAGAAGAGAGTGGTGCGACCATCAACATCGAGGAGATTGACGGCGTAGGTGTCATTGAAGTGAGTGGCACTAATAAGGAAAGTATCGACAAGGCCCTGTCCATGATCCATGCCATAGTGGTTGTTCCGGAGGTGGGTAAGGTGTATGAGTCCACTGTCAAGTCGGTAATGCCTTATGGCGTATTCGTTGAGTTCCTCCCCGGGAAGGAAGGTCTTCTTCACATCTCCGAGATAGACTGGCGCAGGTACGAGACAATCGAAGAGACCGGTCTCGAAGCAGGGCAGAAGATCAGCGTGAAGCTCCTCGAGGTAGATCCGAAGAGCGGCAAGTTCCGTCTCTCTCGAAAGGCCACGATGGATAAGCCCGAAGGATACGAAGACCGCCCTCCGCGTGAGCGTCGTCCGAAGACTTCTCGTCCGGAGTAATTATAAACAACACATAAAGATGTGACAAGAGAGTGTATCACAAGACGAAAGTTTTGTAATACACTCTCTTAATTTTTTCAATTCTCATAGGTAAAAGGGAAAGCACCACCCCCACACATATGGCACTCGCATCCTCAGAGCATGACCGTCTGGTAGGGCGACTCAATGTAGGAGATCTGAAGGCATACAGTATCCTTTACGATGAATACTTTGAGTCTATGGCTCTGTATGCCGTCAAGATTGTGGGGAACCGCATGGCCGCAGAGGATATCGTGCAGGATATTTTCGTTTCTATCTGGGAACAGAAGGTGACTTTCAAGGCTCCGGCAGCGTTCCGTAGTTACCTATTCCACGCTGTCCGCAACAGGAGTATCAATTATCTGAACACCTCTCACCGCGAGGTCCCTGACCTTGACTCCTACATCCATAATGAAGAGGGCGAAGTGCCACAACCCTTTGTCGAGGAAGAGATTTATCGTAGAGTATTTGAAGCCATCGACAAGTTGCCGAAGCGTTGTCGTGAAGTAATGCTTGGACTACTGGACGATAAGAAGCCCGAAGCCTTGTCCAAGGAGATAAACCTCTCCGTCCATACCATTCGGGCACAGAAACGTAGGGCTATCGAGGCTTTGCGTAAGATGCTTCTCCCCTCTAAATGACCTTAGGGTTTTCGTAGAGGGAGTCGATGAGGTCGGCGTACCGTTCCGATACTGCTCTGCGTTTTGTCTTAAGTGTATTGGTGAGGAGCCCGTTCTCGACGGAGAAAGGTTCGGTAAGTATCGCAAAGCGTTTGATCTTTTCGTACGAAGCAAGGGGTTTCTGTACCTCCTCCATTGCACCTTCGAGTATGGCATATACTTCGGGGATACCTGCCAGTACGGTAGGGTCTTCGATCGCAATCTCTCTCCCTTTCAGCTTCTCCCGCACTGCATCCCAGTTGGGATAGATCAGGGCACTCACGAAGTTGCGCCCTTCCGCTACCACCATTGCCTGCTCCACGAAGCGATTTGCGGTAAGGAGTCCCTCGATCATCTGTGGCGCGATGTATTTTCCGTTAGCTGTTTTGCAAAGGTCCTTGAGCCGCTCTTTGAAGAAGATATTCCCTTCCTCATCCATTGACCCACTGTCTCCTGTCCGAAACCAACCATCTTCCGTGAATGCAGCGAGAGTATCCTCGGGTTTGTTGTAGTATCCCGAGGTGACATTCTCTCCCTTGACAAGGATTTCTCCATTCGATTCATCTATCCGTACCTCTACTCCGGGGAGGACAGTTCCGATCGATCCGAACTTATGTCGTTTAGGGCGACAGAAGCATACGGTTGCCGTTGTTTCTGTCAGCCCGTAGCCTATCACTATAGGTATACCCATCGATCGAAGTGTTTCATTGATCGGGTCGGACAGTGCCGCACCGGCAGTGGGGAAGAGCTTCCCTCTGCTTATCCCGATGTTCTTCTTTACCAGTCCGAAGAGCGGCTTGGCTACCAACTTATACTTGAGTTTCAGGAAGAAAGGTACCGGGCGACCCTTCTCTTTGTACTCGAAGAAGTAGCGACGACCTGTCTCTATCGCATCAAGCATGAGGCGTTGCATACGAGGAGAAAAGGACGCAATCTTCTCATACACTCCTATATGTACCTTCTCCCAGAAGCGAGGCACATTGCACATCAAGTGGGGGCGTACCTCCTTAAGGTTGGTAAGGATCTCCTTCGGGTTCTCACCCACAGCTATCCTGACCCCTCTCTGCATACAGAGATAGCACCACATCTTCTCAAAAACATGGGTCATCGGGAGGAAACACATCGAAGTATGCTTGTGGGTCATATTGGGTATCGCTTCCACATGACTCTGAAGAGAGCAGTATATATTTTTATGAGTAATCGGTACCCCCTTACTTGTTCCCGATGTGCCTGACGTATAGATGATACAGGCGATATCGCTCAGGCTCGTGTTGGCTCTGCGCACCTTGAGTTCCGCCTCGGCAGGCATGGTGTCGCCGAGTTTGAGGAAGTCCTCATACATGAGGGATATCTTGTCCTCCGGGTGCCGCACTACTGACGGGTCGAATATGACTATGTGCTTCAGAGCCCCCCCCTCTCGATAGAGCTTGTAGGCATTGTTGTACTGCATTTGTGAGCCAACGAAGAAGAGTTTTATGCCTGCATCGGAGACGATATACTCCACCTGTGCCGGCGAAGATGTGGCATAGAGAGGTACAGCAATCGCACCTATACTGTATGTGGCAAGGTCGGTGTACAAGAACTTGTCCATATTCTCCGAGTACACACCGATACACTCCTGGTACCCGACCCCAAACTCGATCATCGCCTGTGCGGTACGACGAACATACTCGGCAACAAGGCTCCATGACTGCTTCTCCCAGACGTTTGTCCCTTTATTCTTAACGAGAAGGCAAGTGTCGTTACCGTTCCTTTCACTCATCCGCACAGCGACCTCTGCCATATGATATATCTTGCTCATAGCTCAATGACTTCTTTTAGTAAACGTATTATATCAAAGATAAACATTTTCACTCTACTCGCAATCCTGTCCCCGATCTGAATTAAGACCAAGGCGTGTTGTCAGGCTCGCTGCCCCTCCGTCCCTATTGATTATACCAAGGATTTTTTCTGACTCTGCCTTACGCACTCAGATCTTGATCTGAATGAGAGCGTAGAGTATGTACTATGGGAGTCGTGCTAATGATGCTCATGTTTAAGTCATCTATCGAGAGGCGTGAGGGCTTGTCTGTGAGACTTTCGTATGAGTGGGCGAGATAGGGGAGTAATGCCGGAGGGTATGAAAGTGTCGGTATCGGTATCTGAAGTGATGGAGATTGGGGAGTGAATTGGTTTTCCGGGACTGAAGATTAGTGATCGGGATCGGGGAAGTACTATTCTGCTCGTGAAAATTAATTTTCCGGGGCTGGAGATGTCTTTTGATGTGGGAAAGACGCCTTTTGTGTCCGCATGTGGAGCCGTTTAGTCTTCGGCTAAAAGGCGGTCGTGTGGGGTTAGGCAGAGCTTTGTAAGCTCACAAAAGAGAAGTCTTGTGTGCTCTGATACGGAGAAATAGGGCGTTAAGTCTCTCTCCGGATTGGTGCGTATTCCTCTGCGTACGTATAGGGGGAGAGGGCTTTCTTGTATTGCAAGTTTTATGCCCTTGGGTGTGTGGTCGTAGGAGGGACGGGGCTTTGTGGCAGATTTATAGTTTAATCCTTCATGTGTCGGTAGGGAAAGGTGTGGGGAGGATCTCGGCTAAGTGGGGCGGTCTTGCCGTGTTTTTCTCTTAGTTGTGGGGGTATGGATGCAAAAAGGCAGTGCTGTGAGCTGGTCACGGCACTGCCTTTTGTCTATCTTGGTTGTGTTATACGTTGAAGCGGAAGTGCATGATGTCTCCGTCTTGGACGATATACTCTTTGCCCTCGACTGCCATCTTGCCGGCTTCCTTTACAGCGGCTTCGGAACCGTACTGGATGAAGTCCGCGTACTTGATCACTTCGGCACGGATAAATCCCTTCTCAAAATCAGTGTGGATCACGCCTGCGCACTGAGGTGCTTTGCTACCTTTGAGGTAAGTCCATGCGCGGACTTCCTGCACTCCTGCGGTAAAGTAAGTCTCCAGGTCGAGGAGAGTATAGGCTGCCCGTATAAGGCGTGCCACTCCGGACTCCTCAAGCCCGATCTCTTCAAGGAACATCTTGCGCTCCTCGTATGTCTCAAGCTCGGCAATCTCACTCTCTATCTTGGCAGCTACAACGAGGATGTGTGCCCCCTCGTCCGCCACAGCGGCCCGTACGGCCTCGACATGGGCGTTGCCGGTGACGGCAGAGCCCTCGTCTACGTTGCAGACATAGAGGACGGGCTTGGCCGTAAGGAGGAATAGCTCTCGTGCAGCTTTCTTCTCGTCCGGCGTGTCGAATGTCACTGTGCGTGCGGACTTCCCTTGCTCGAGAGCCGCCTTGTAGCGGCTTAGTACGCCATAGAGCAGGGCGGCTTGCTTATCTCCTCCTGTCTTTGCTTGCTTCTCTACGCGCTGGATCCGTGCTTCGACCGTCTCGAGGTCCTTTATTTGCAGCTCGGCATCTATGACTTCTTTGTCTCTTACCGGATTGACGGTGCCGTCGACATGGGTGATGTTGTCATCCTCGAAGCAACGAAGGACGTGGATGATGGCATCTGTCTCTCGGATATTGGCGAGGAACTTATTGCCCAGGCCCTCACCTTTGCTTGCCCCTTTTACCAACCCTGCGATATCGACTATCTCTACCGTCGTGGGGACGATGCGTTGGGGGTGAACGATCTCGGCGAGACGGTTGAGCCTTTCGTCGGGTACGGTGATCACGCCAACGTTGGGCTCGATGGTGCAGAAGGGGAAATTTGCCGACTGCGCCTTGGCGTTTGAAAGACAGTTAAAGAGTGTCGATTTCCCGACATTGGGAAGCCCGACTATGCCACATTGTAATGCCATAATTATATTGTAGGTAATTTATTTATTCAGATGGGCAAAGGTACGAAATTCCCTCTCTATATCAAAGTTGTAACATTCTCTTGGAGGAAGGGAAATAATAGATAAAAATATCTCCAATAATATGAACGGAATTACATTTTAATGACTACCTTTGACCCGGAAAATTACTACCGAATATAATAGCACAGTTTAACGTATAATATACATAACTATTCCATTTACAATGAATCAAGAACCAAAGATCGAGAACCGCGAGGATATCGTCATACGATTTTCGGGTGACTCTGGCGACGGAATGCAGCTTACGGGAAGTTTGTTCTCGGATGTCTCTGCCATCTTAGGTAACGAGATTTCGACATTCCCGGACTATCCGGCAGAAATCAGAGCACCGCAAGGTACGCTCTCCGGTGTGTCGGGCTTTCAGGTACATATAGGGACATCGGGAGTGATGACTCCCGGGGACTATGCCGATGTACTTGTAGCGATGAACCCTGCCGCTCTCAAGGTGAATGTCTCCCAGATACGACGCAATGCTATTGTGCTGATCGACACGGACTCTTTTACTCCTTCGGATCTGAAGAAGGCTCTCTTCGAGACGGAAGAGCCGTTCGAAGAGTTGGGGCTTACCGGTGTTGAGGTTTTGGCGGTACCGATAACGACGATGGTAAAAGACTCTCTGAAGGACTCCGGTCTCGATATCAAAGGTATCGTGAGGTGCAAGAATATGTTTGCCCTTGGGCTTATCTGTTGGTTGTTTGATAAAGATCTGGCTCCGGCGGAGGATATGCTTGCGAAGAAGTTCGGTAAGAAGAAGGACATCCTTGACGCTAATATCAAAGCTCTCGTAGATGGATACAACTACGGACACAATACTCATGCCTCAGCTACTACCTATCGTATCAGTGCAAATGGTAAGGCCGCGGAGAAGGGAAAGTACATGGAAATAAATGGCAATAAGGCTACGGCTCTTGGACTTATTGCCGCTTCGGAAAGGTCGGGACGTCCCCTCTTCCTCGGTAGCTACCCGATCACTCCTGCCACGGATATACTCCATGAGCTGTCGAAGTTCAAAGCAATGGGGGTGAAGACCGTGCAGTGTGAGGACGAGATATCCGGAGCTTGTACTGCAATCGGTGCATCCTTTGCCGGTAATCTTGCGGTAACCACAACTTCCGGTCCCGGTCTTGCCCTCAAGAGTGAAGCAATAGGCCTTGCCGTGATGACCGAGCTTCCTCTCGTCGTGGTCGATGTAATGCGTGGCGGTCCCTCGACGGGCCTGCCTACGAAGAGCGAACAGTCCGACCTGCTTCAGGCTCTATATGGTCGTAACGGTGAGTCTCCCATCCCCGTAATTGCACCTTTTACCCCGTCGGATTGCTTTGACGGGGCTTTCGATGCTGCAAAGATTGCTCTCGAGCATATGACTCCGGTGATCCTCCTTACGGATGCTTACATCGCCAATGGTGCTACGGCATGGCGTATTCCTGAGGTCTCTTCGTACCCGGAGATCAAACCTCAGTATGTCGAAGAGTATTACAAGGAAGACAAACCATGGAAACCTTACTTCCGCAATCCCGATACCAAGGTACGCTATTGGGCTATCCCTGGAGTGGCAGGTTACGAACATCGTATTGGAGGGTTGGAGAAAGATAATGTGACGAGTGTCATCTCCACTGATGCAGATAACCACCAGTTGATGGTGAACCTCCGGCAGGAAAAGGTTCAAAATATCGCTAAAAAGCTCCCTCTCCAGCAAGTCCTTGGAGACGAAGATGCGGATACACTCATCGTCGGTTGGGGTAGTACCTACGGACATCTTTATACGGCGATGAACATCCTGCGCAAAGGAGGTCGGAAGGTAGCGTTCACGCAGTTCAGATATATCAATCCTCTCCCCACCAATACCCGAGAAGTACTTTCTCGTTATGCGAAAATCGTCGTATGCGAACAGAGTATGGGCCAGTTCGCGAAGTACTTAAGCGGAGAGTTCCCTGGGCTTAATATCGAAAGGTTCAACCGAGTAAAGGGACAACCATTCAAGGTCGAAAGACTTGTCGAAGAGATAGCTGCAATCATAGATAATCAAGCATAACCGACATAGATTCATGGAAAGGAAAATAGATAAGTCAGCCCTCGAAGGCATAAGATACGATGCAAAAAACTTCAAGAACGACGCCCTTGTCAAGTGGTGTCCCGGCTGTGGGGACCACGCTGTGCTTGCCTCCCTCCACAAGGCTATGGCGGAAATCGGCAAGGCTCCCGAAGAGACGGTAGTCGTCTCCGGTATCGGTTGTTCGTCTCGCCTGCCATATTATATGAATACCTACGGCTTCCACTCCATTCATGGGCGTGGAGCTGCGATCGCTACCGGAGTGAAGACTGCCAATCCCGAGCTTGGCGTGTGGCTTGTTACGGGAGATGGCGACTGCCTTGCCATAGGTGGTAACCACTTCATCCATGCCCTTCGTCGCAATGTAGATATCAATGTCATCTTGATGAACAATAAAATCTACGGACTTACCAAAGGACAGTATTCTCCGACCTCGCCAAGAGGTTTTGTCACTAAGAGTTCTCCTTATGGAACTGTCGAAGATCCATTCATCCCTGCCGAGCTCGTCTTCGGGGCGAGAGGCAACTTCTTCGCACGTGCTCTCGATGCCGATATGAAACTTGCTCAGGAGTGTATGGTCGAGGCTGCGAAGCACAAAGGAGCCGCAGTGATAGAGATCCTCGTGAATTGCGTGATCTTCAACAACGGAATTCACAAAGAGTATTCCGATCGTGCTATTCGTGACGAGCGCACCATTGTACTCCGCCATGGCGAGAAGATGCTATATGGCAAGGACAATAGTAAGGGGCTTGTCTTGGATGGTCTGAGACTCAAGTCCGTCACAATAGGAGAGGACGGCTATACGATCGACGACATCCTTGTGCACGATGCACATGAGCCCTCTCCTGTGTTGCATACCATGCTTGCAATGATGCAGGACGATATGCCATTGGCGATGGGTGTGATCAGAGATGTTGCCGCACCTTCGTACGACGAGTCCGTAGCGGCACAGATTGCCGAAGTGCAAGAGCGTACCGGCAAGGTCACTCTCCAAGACCATCTCAACCGCATCGTGGACTGGGAGGTAAAGTAAGGATTCGCGCTCGCGGCATGCAAGATTGGAGAAGAAAATCCGCATTGCATTACTGCTGATTGGAAAAATAGTTTAACTTTGTCGCAGATAGGTTGATAGCATATATCGTACCTGTCTGCGACTTCTTTATTCAGACATAAGGAAGTATAGTTGTGCGTTATCAATCACTAATTGATTTGTTTGATTTTTATGGCAAATATCGACCTAAGCAAGTATGGTATCAAAGGGGTCACAGAGATAGTATATAACCCCTCGTATGCGACTCTTTACGAAGAAGAATTGAAGCCTGGTCTTGAAGGCTATGAGATAGGTCAGCTGACCGAGCTCGGAGCTGTCAATGTGATGACAGGGGTCTATACCGGGCGTTCGCCGAAGGATAAGTTCTTCGTGATGGATGAAACCACCAGAGATACTATTTGGTGGACTTCCGATGAGTACAAGAACGACAATAAACCAGTGACTCCTGCCACATGGGATGCTCTAAAGGAGATTGCCACCAAGGAACTTTCCGGCAAGAAGCTGTACGTCATCGATGCTTTCTGTGGGGCAAATCCCAACTCCCGTCTCAAGCTCCGCTTCATCATGGAAGTCGCTTGGCAGGCACACTTTGTTACCAATATGTTTATCCGCCCTACGGCAGAGGAGTTGGCACAGTTCGGAGAGCCCGACTTCGTTATCATGAATGCTTCCAAAGCCAAGGTGACCAATTATAAGGAACTTGGGCTTAATAGCGAGACCGCTGTCGTCTTCAACCTCACCGAGAAAGTGCAGATCATCATCAATACATGGTATGGCGGTGAGATGAAGAAGGGGATGTTCTCCTACATGAACTACCTCCTCCCTCTACGAGGCATGGCATCTATGCACTGCTCTGCCAATACAAGTCTTGATGAAAAGGAGACAGCGATCTTCTTCGGACTCTCTGGGACAGGTAAGACCACCCTATCCACAGATCCTAAGCGTAAGCTTATCGGTGACGATGAGCACGGATGGGACGACGACGGAGTATTCAACTTTGAAGGTGGGTGCTACGCTAAAGTCATCAACCTGAGTAAGGAGAACGAGCCCGACATCTATAATGCTATACGCAGAGATGCGCTTCTCGAGAATGTCACTGTCGATAGAGATGGTAAGATCGACTTCTCAGACAAGTCCGTCACCGAGAATACTCGTGTCTCTTATCCCATATACCACATCGACAATATCGTGAAGCCCGTCTCCAAGGCAGGCCCTGCACAGAAGGTCATATTCCTCTCTGCCGATGCTTTCGGTGTGCTCCCTCCGGTGTCTATCCTCACTCCGGAGCAGACCAAGTACTACTTCCTCTCCGGCTTCACTGCCAAGCTCGCAGGTACGGAGCGCGGTATCACCGAGCCTACGCCTACCTTCTCGGCTTGTTTCGGTGCGGCGTTCCTCTCGCTTCATCCTACCAAGTACGCAGAGGAGTTGGTAAAGAGGATGGAAACCAATGGCTCCACCGCCTATCTTGTCAATACAGGATGGAACGGCACAGGTAAGAGGATTTCCATCCGAGATACACGTGGTATCATCGACGCTATCCTTGACGGCTCTATCGACAAGGCGGAGACCAAGTCTATCCCATACTTCGACTTCAAGGTGCCTACCGCACTTCACGATGTTGATCCCGCTATCCTCGACCCGAGAGATACGTATGCCGACCCGGCTGAGTGGGAGAGGAGGGCGAAGGATCTCGCACAGCGGTTTATCTCCAACTTCGATAAGTTCACCGGCAATCAGGCAGGCAAGGACCTTGTTTCCGCAGGGCCTAAACTCTAATGTTCGGTCCGGTATATCGAAAGGCAGTGTGAAACCCTCGGGCTTCACACTGCCTTTTTCTGTCCCTATACGGTATCTGCGAACGGAGGGATGACATATCTCTACAAAAATGCGTAACTTCGCAGGGACGAATGACATAACGACACTCATCATATAATAAGTGAAATGAGAGAGAAGATCCAAGCACTCAAAGATAAACTTGCGGCACTCGCTCCCGAGACAGCCGAAGCCCTCGAAGAGATGAGGCTCAAGTACCTCAGTAAGAAGGGGGCATTGAACGAACTCTTCGGGGAGTTTAAGAATGTCCCCGGGGAGGAGAAGAAGGAGATAGGCGCACTCATCAACGACCTGAAGCAGTTGGCCCAGGACAAGTTCAACGAATACAAGGCGAGACTCGACGGCTCATCCTCCAAGGAGGACGGAGGACTCGACCTTACACGTTCGGCTTTCCCTATGCCTTTAGGCTCTCGTCACCCGCTCAATATCGTACGCGACGAGATCATCAATATCTTTGCCCGACTCGGATTCAATATAGCCGAGGGCCCCGAGATCGAAGACGACTGGCACGTCTTCGGCTCTCTCAACTTTGCCGAAGATCATCCTGCGAGAGACATGCAGGATACTTTCTTCATCTCCAATACGCCCGAGATACTGCTTCGTACACATACCTCATCGGTACAGAGCCGGGTGATGGAGCAGACAGAGCCCCCCATCCGCATCATCTGCCCCGGGAGAGTCTATCGCAACGAAGCCATCTCTGCCCGTGCACACTGCTTCTTCCATCAGATCGAAGCGTTATATGTGGATAGGGATGTATCGTTCGCCGACCTTCGTCAGGCGTTGATGCACTTCGCCCAAGAGATGTTCGGCACCGACACTCAGATACGTCTGCGACCCTCTTACTTCCCTTTCACGGAGCCATCTGCGGAGATGGATATCTCTTGTAATATATGCGGAGGCGAGGGGTGTGGCTTCTGTAAGCACACGGGATGGGTAGAGATCCTCGGATGTGGTATGGTAGACCCTGCCGTCCTCGAGTCCTGCGGTATCGACAGTACGAAGTACACGGGTTACGCTCTCGGTATGGGTATCGAGCGCATCACGAACCTCAAGTACCGTGTGAGCGACCTCCGTCTCTTCAGTGAGAATGATCTCAGGTTCCTTCGCCAGTTCACAGCAGCGCACTAAGCGGTGGAGTAGACATAAACGATAAGGGGAAAAGAGCGACGGTATGCCCTTTTCCCCTTTTTTATTCCCATAAGATGAAACTAAGCGACAGATACGACGGCATCATACGTTACTTCGAGCAGGCGATGCCCTCGGCAGAGACCGAACTGAAGTACTATACTCCCTTTCAGCTCCTTGTGGCAGTGATCCTCTCCGCTCAGTGTACCGACAAACGGGTCAATACGGTCACTCCGGCACTCTTCGAGGCATTTCCCACACCCGAGGTTATGGCTGCCGCCACGCCCGAGCATATCTTCGAGTACATCAAGAGTATCTCCTATCCCAACAGTAAGGCGAAGCACCTCGCTGCCATGGCACGTATGCTGGTGGGGGAGTACGGCTCGATCGTGCCCGACACAGTATCCGAGCTCGTCAGGCTCCCCGGTGTGGGGCGCAAGACTGCCAATGTGGTCGCCTCCGTCGTCTACGACGTGCCGGCTATGCCTGTGGATACACACGTCTTCCGAGTATCTCATCGCATAGGACTGGTACCGAAGAGTGCAGATACGCCTCTGAAGGTCGAGCGGCTCCTCTCTCGACATATCCCTTCGCAGCTCCTCTCTCGGGCGCACCACTGGCTCATCCTGCATGGCCGCTATGTATGTACCGCGCGTTCGCCCAAGTGCATGGAGTGCGGTATACGTGCTTACTGTCGCTCTGCTGCCTCCTTTCATCCGAGTACCGACGGTAGGTGATAGCGACCGTGAGGCGCCCGTCCGCGGTAGGAGAGTAGTCCTTCGGCACATAGGAGCTTCAGCTCCCGAGAAGCCGTAGAGTAGGACAAGCCCGTGAGCCCGGCGTACTCGCGTATCATCATGCCCCCATGGGTGCGGATGAAGTCCCGAGCTCTCGAGAGCCGCTCGTCCCTCCCCGAGTGGTGGCTGATGTACTTCGGCGGCTTGCTCCTACGGAGAGCGCAGTGGCTATTGGCCAAGCGGACGAACTCCTTGTCGGCTCGGAAATGGATCCCGTTCACCTCGATGCTCGATGCATTGCGGTGAGTACTTCCCTCCACTTCACGCTCTGTGCCCTCTTTGATCCCCAATGACGCGGTGAATATCCCCATGCTGTCGAGCTTTACAGAGTAACCCAAGGCGGCATATCTCCCGATGACCTCGACCAGCGAAATGATGATCCCCTCCACTTCACCCGCTCCGAAAGTGGTACCGGACGCTATCCGCATCGCTATCTCCCGGCGTCCTACCTGACCGTCTACTACAAGTCGTGGATACTTGACTCCCTTACAGTTGCCCCACGTCTCGGGCATCTCTTGCATAATGTACTTTGCCATAAGTGTGTTTTTGTGTTTCATGAATTAAACTTAATGCACAGCAAAGGTAATATCGACCGGAAAGGACCTTGTCCGTTACCGTACCAAAAGGTTTTTTCGGGGACGGAAAAGTGGTATTCGGGAGCGGAGAAGTGGATTGCAGCTCCTGAATATCAGTAATCGGCTCCTGAACATAGGAACAGTATCGCACCCTCCCAACTTCTTTTCCCGGTCCTGTCCAGTCCTCTTTGCACTTTATGCTTGGGCGTGTTCACGGGCTTGGAGCCCTTCGATCTGCCACTTCCCTCCTTCGGGCCGATAGATGGGTTGTATATTTTGTTGTTTTTGTTTTCCCTTGCTGGGCAAAAGTGCACAGCTATTGCTTAAGCCGAAAAGGCTTTGTGGCGAAGGTGTGATGATTTGATTACTGCCGCGCCTTCGACTGTTGCGGACATGAACCGAGAGAGTGGGCATCAGTGTGACATAATCAATTACCTTAAACATTATCCTGAAGTCGGATGGCGTAGAGACAATAGGGAGCTATTCCTATCTCTCGGAGCGTTTTACGGACAACGTAGCTGTACATTCCTCTACAACAAGAAGCATAAAAGCCTCAAAGAAGAGATCAACCGGGTTTCGGCTTTCGTCGCAAAAGTAGGGGCGGAGTGCCTCCTCTTCGGGACGCTGAACATCAAGGGATCGGTAGGACTTAACCTTGGTCTTGAGGAGTCGAAGGGCAATATCCATACGAGAAGGAACGAATTTGTGTTCGACCTGGGCCTGTCGATGTACTTCTGATCGTAGGGAGGGCCGAGGGCTCTTCTCTCAGACTTAATCGAGGTGTATCGATCCGCCCGGGATTGATACGCCTCGATTCCTTATTCTTTTATTGGGAAGAAGCATCGGAGAAGCCCCCTTAATAATTGGTTGAAAAGTTGTATTTTTGTAGCCATATTGCGATACGTAGGATTACATAATTATTCATATATACTCCGATGGCAGATAAATACAACGAATACGGTCACTTGAACCTCTCCGAAGTAAACAAGGAGATACTCAAGACTTGGGACGAAGAGAAGGTTTTTGAGCAATCGCTCAAGATACGAGAAGGCGCACCGAAGTTTGTCTTTTACGAAGGGCCTCCCTCAGCAAACGGGATGCCGGGTATCCACCATGTGATAGCTCGTACGCTCAAAGATATATTCTGCCGTTACAAGACTATGAAAGGCTTCATGGTCGAACGTAAAGCGGGCTGGGATACACACGGTCTCCCTGTGGAACTCGGTGTGGAGAAGAAACTCGGCATCACCAAAGCGGACATCGGTACCAAGATAACTGTGGCGGAGTACAATGCAGCTTGTAAGGAGGAGGTAATGAAGTACACCAACGAGTGGCAGAGTCTTACCAACAAGATGGGCTACTGGGTGGATATGGATGATCCCTACATCACTTATGACAATAGATACATCGAGACTCTCTGGTACCTGCTGAAGCAGCTCTACAAAAAGGGTCTCCTCTACAAAGGGTATACCATCCAGCCTTACTCCCCCGCGGCAGGGACGGGACTTAGTTCGCACGAGCTGAACCAGCCAGGCTGCTATCGCGATGTGAAGGATACGACCTGTACTGCTCAGTTCGAGGTATTGGACCCGAAAGAGGAGATGAAAGGGCACGGCGATGTCTACTTTCTCGCTTGGACTACTACGCCTTGGACACTGCCATCTAATACAGCTCTCTGCGTAGGACCCAATATCTCCTATGTAGCGGTACGCACCTTCAACCCATATACCGGGCTGCCGATGACCGCCATATTGGCAAAGGATCTTATGTCTGCTTACTTCTCCGAAAAGGGCGCAGAGCTTCCTCTCTCGGACTATAAGGCGGGTGACAAGGTAATCCCCTATGAAATCGTAGCGGAATGGAAGGGTAGCGAGCTCGTGGGACTGCACTACAAGCAGCTCATCCCTTGGGTCAATCCGGGCGAAGGCGCATTCAGAGTGATCCCCGGTGACTTTGTCACCACCGAAGATGGTACGGGGATCGTACATATCGCTCCGACCTTCGGGGCGGATGACGACAAAGTCGCCAAGGCCAATGGTGTACCTCCCCTCATGATGAAGGATAAGGACGGGAAAGACCGTCCGATGGTGGACTTGTCTGGAAAGTATTACAAGCTCGAAGATCTCGATGAGGAGTTCGCTCGTAAGTACATAGACATCCCCCTGTATGATATATATGCCGGTCGCTATGTCAAGAACGCATACGATGAGACCCGTACAGATAACGACGAAACTCTCGATGTGGAGCTCTGCGTGATGCTGAAACAGCAAAACCAGGTATTCCGTATCGAGAAGCACGTACACAACTATCCGCACTGTTGGCGTACGGACAAGCCAATCCTTTACTACCCTCTCGACAGCTGGTTTATCCGCTCGACCGCAGCTCGCCAGCGGATGATCGAACTCAACGAAGAGATCTGCTGGAAGCCCCAATCTACCGGAACGGGGAGATTTGGCAAATGGCTTGAAAATCTTCAGGACTGGAACCTGTCTCGCTCTCGTTACTGGGGGACTCCTCTACCTATATGGCGTACCGAAGACGGTACCGAAGAGATCTGTATAGGCTCGGTCAAGGAGCTATACGAAGAGATCGAAAAAGCAGTGGCTGCCGGTATGATGCCTCGCAATCCTTTCGCACAATTCAAGGTTGGAGTCTATACGGCAGATAACTATGACAAGATAGATCTGCACCGCCCATATGTAGATGAGATCATCCTTGTAAGTCCTTCCGGCAAGGCGATGCGCCGTGAGACAGACCTTATAGACGTATGGTTCGACTCGGGCGCTATGCCTTATGCTCAGGTGCACTATCCATTTGAGCACGGAGCAGATATAGAGACGGGCAGGATGTTCCCTGCGGACTTCATTGCCGAAGGGGTGGATCAGACACGTGGATGGTTCTTTACTCTCCATGCTATCAGTACGATGCTCTTCGACAGTGTGGCTTTCCGTACCGTCATCTCCAATGGACTGGTACTTGATAAGAACGGCAACAAGATGTCTAAGCGACTCGGTAATGGGGTCGATCCTTTTGAAACGATAGAGAAGAATGGCTCTGACCCATTGCGCTGGTATATGATTACCAATGCTTCACCGTGGGATAACCTTAAGTTTGACCCGGACGGAGTGGAATAGGTGCAGAGAAAGTTCTTCGGGACGCTATACAATACTTACTCATTCTTTGCTCTCTATGCCAACATTGACGGATTTGACCACTCTGTCCCTGCACTCGATGACAAGGCAAGACCGGAACTGGACCGCTGGATACTCTCGATGCTCAATAGCCTCATCCGGGAGGTCGATGGCGACCTTGCGGACTATGAACCGACCCGTGCAGCAAGAGCCATCACAGACTTCGTAAACGACCATCTCAGTAACTGGTATGTGCGTCTGAGTCGTAAGAGATTTTGGGGTGGAGGGATGAGTGAAGACAAGCTCTCCGCTTATCAAACTTTGCACACTTGTCTCTCTGTCATCTCTCGCCTTATAGCTCCTTTCGCTCCTTTCTATGCTGATCGTCTGTACAGAGATCTGCATCGTCTGGGCGATAAGTACGACCAGTCGGTACATCTTTCGGACTTCCCTGTCTGCGATGACGCTCTTGTAGATAAGACTCTTGAAGAAGAGATGCGATATGCTCAGACGATCTCGTCTATGGTATTGGCTTTGCGTCGTAAGGTTAATATAAAAGTCCGCCAGCCCCTTACTAAGATACTTGTACTCACGGGTGATGCGCAGATGATAAAGGCGATAGATCATGTGAGGGAGATGATTATCAACGAAGTCAATATCAAGCAACTTGTCTTTGCGGATAACGCTTCCGGTATAGTAGTTAAGCGGATAAAACCGAACTTCAAGGCACTCGGACCGAAGTTTGGTAAGGATATGAAGGAGGTGGCAGCGTATCTTGGCGAGCTTCCTCAGGCAGAAATCCTTGCTTTTGAGCGTAAGGGAGTCCTCTCTTATCAGGGGCAGGAAATCGCCGTTACCGATGTCGAGATCATCTCTGAAGATATCCCGGGATGGCTTGTACAGAATGAAGGAGCGCTCACGGTCGCTCTCGATGTCACAATTACCGATGACTTGCGCAACGAAGGTCTGGCTCGTGAATTGGTAAACCGCATACAAAACATTCGAAAAGCCAAGGACTTCAACGTGTCGGATAAGGTGATCGTGGAGATACTTTCCAATGAATCCATCGACCCTGCCGTACGCCAGTATATGGAGTACATATCTACGCAAGTGCAAGCCTTGGAGATCAATATCATCTCTACTATATCGGATGCCGAAATCCTCGATATGGATGGTCTTGAAGTGTACGTAAGAGTAGAGAAAGCTTAACTTGAATATTTACCTCAAAATACTATAATCACGATATGGAAAAGAACAGATACTCGGACGAAGAGCTTGCGGAATTCAAGGAAATTATCCTCGCGAAGCTGGAAAAGGCCATGACAGACTATGACCTCTTGCGCTCTTCTTTGGACAATTCCGATAGCAACGACATATCAGATACGTCACCAACCTTCAAGACCCTTAACGAGAGTGCCAACATCCTCTCTAAACAGGAGGCGAGTTTGCTCGCAGATCGTCAGCAGAAGTTCATCAAGAACCTTCAGGCAGCTCTCGTAAGGATCGAGAACAAGACCTACGGCGTCTGTCGCGAGACCGGTAAGCTCATCCCGAAGGAACGCCTACGTGCCGTGCCTCATGCCACACTAAGCATCGAAGCCAAAGAGGGTGGAGCAAAGTAAAATACGCCTAACTATGACTCCAGCCACCGTAACCCGTAAGAAAGGGATACTTACTGCCGGCTTCATCTTCCTGCTCCTGCTGATCGACCAAGTGATCAAGTTTGAAGTCAAGACCACGATGATGCTCGGAGAGAGTATACATATTACGGATTGGTTCTACATACACTTCACGGAGAATCCCGGGATGGCTTTCGGGTGGGAGATATTCAACAAAGCATTTCTCTCCATCTTCCGTGTCATCGCTTCCGGCTTTATCCTGTGGCTCATCTCGAAGATCTGCCGCAGCGATTACAGTATAGGTTTCCTCTTGTGTATATGTGCCATCTTTGCCGGTGCGGTGGGCAATATCATAGACTCCATATTCTATGGAGTCATCTTCGACCACAGCATGGGGCAGGTCGCTACTCTCTTCCCCGAGGGGGGCGGATATGCCGGATGGCTTCATGGGAAAGTGGTAGATATGTTTTACTTCCCTCTTATCGAAGGGACCTTCCCTGAGTGGTTGCCCTTTTGGGGAGGGGAGGACTTTATCTTCTTCAGGCCTATCTTCAACTTTGCGGATGCTTGTATCTCCGTGGGGTTGGCTGTCCTTGTGCTTTTCTATACGAAGTCGTTCAGCCGTCTGCTTGGGGGCGAGAAAGCTAATGCAGATACAGATGCTCCGGATGCGTAATCTCATCGCAGGTACGCTGCTCCTCCTCATTGTTTTTGTAGCAGGATGTCAGACGAAGCCCGGGAATGTACTCTCGCGCAAGAGGATGCTTGCCGTCACACGTGACGTCCTTCTTACCGAAGCGTACGTACAAGGGAGATATTTGCCCGATAGCACCGTACGGTTGTTGTACGAAAGTGTCTTCGACCGTCACGATGTGTCGAGGGAAGTGTACGATAGTTCGCTCGTATGGTATGCCATGAACTCCGAGCGGCTCACGTCGATCTACCAGCAGATAGAGAGAGAGCTCACCGAGCAGCGCATACTGCTCGACACCCTCTACAACGACTCGGTGCGGGAGAGCCGTATACGGTATACCGAGATAGAGGATCTCTGGGGGCGACGGGAGCACCGTCTTCTCCTCCCGGTTACGGATCCTTACTACTCTAAGTACAACTCCACATCCCAGGTAGACTCGATCGTGGGCGGAGACACTATTATATGGCGCATGAGGTTTGTACCGGGGCTCCTCGATGGCGAGCGGCTCCTGCTGACCCTCAGCCTGATGGACAGCGCGAACAATCTCTACCATCGTGCCGTGGATACCCTGCTACCCCCTCGACGATATGCCGCAAGCCGCTTTGCTCTGCCCGACTCTCTGCCACGGACTTGGACGTTGCATTACAGGCTCACATACCTGAGGACCGACTCCGTAAAGCGTATCCTACCCCTCCTCTTGGACAAGATAAGTCTCACTCGTCTCGTACCGCATAAGCCGGAAGAGCCACAAGACAGTCTCGATACTGCAACAGTCGAGGCCCCGGACAGTATCGTGCAGGAGATCCCTAAGGAAATCGAATAAAACAAATATACTGATACATAACTTATAACTATGGAACACAGCCACAACAAGAGTGCACTCGGGCTCGACACACTCGCTATCCACGGCTCGACACACCAGAAAAATCCCTTCGGAGCTCTTGCTACGCCTATCTACCAGACCTCCACATTTGCGTTCGACTCTGCCGAACAAGGCGGGGCAAGGTTCGCTCTCGAGGAGTCCGGATATATATACAGCCGTCTCGGCAATCCCTCCTGCACCAAGGTCGAAGAGAAAGTAGCCCTCCTCGAAGGCGGAGAGGCCTGCGTCTCCTGTGCCTCCGGTATAGGAGCCATTACCAGTGCTGTCTGGGTGCTTGTCCGCCAGGGCGACCATATCGTAGCGCACAAGACCCTCTACGGTTGTACTCACGCCTACTTCACTCACGGGCTCGATCGCTACGGGATTACGGTCACTTATGTCGATATGACTCGTCCGGAAGAGGTCGAGAAGGCAATCCGACCGAACACCAAGATAGTCTACTTCGAGTCTCCTTCCAATCCCAACATGGAGATGATCGACATACAAGCCATCGCAGACATAGCACATCGCCACGAAGGTGTCACTGTGATGGTAGACAATACCTACTGTACCCCTTACCTCTGCCGACCGCTCGATCACGGCGCAGACGTAGTGGTGCACTCCGCGACCAAGTATCTCAACGGTCACGGCGATGTCATTGCCGGTTTCGTTGTCGGTTCGGCAGAGTACATTACCCAAGTGCGCCTTGTGGGGGTCAAGGACCTCACCGGGGCATCCCTCGGCCCGTTCGAAGCATATCTTATAGAACGAGGGCTCAAGACCCTGCCGATACGTATGGAGAAGCACAGTACCAATGCCATGCAGGTCGCAAAGTTCCTCGAGACACACCCGAAAGTAAAGTCGATAGACTTCCCCGGGCTTGACTCATTTAAGTATAGGGAGCTTGCCAAGAAGTATATGAAGCTCCCCGGAGGTATGATCTGTTTTGAGCTCGAAGGCGGGATAGATGCCGGTAAGGCCCTGATCAACAACTGTGAGTTGTGCACCATCGCGGTGAGCCTTGGCGATGCCGAGACACTCATCCAGCATCCGGCAAGCATGACCCACTCGCCCTACACGCCGGAGGAGCGTGACGCAGCAGGCATCCCAGACGGACTCATCCGTCTCTCCGTAGGGCTCGAGTGCCCCGAAGATATCATAGCCGACCTGCGCCAGGCGTTAGATCGGTGAGCCTTTTTGGCGATCTCATGGT